>CAKRTP010000001.1 GCA_934402155.1 uncultured Blautia sp.
GAACCCTGTCTTGCATGACCTGTTCCTTTCTGTCTCCACGGTTTTCTTCCGCCGCCGCTTACTTCAGAACGTGTTTTAGCTTTCTGAGTACCCTGGCGTTTATTTGCAAGCTGACGAACAACTGCGAGATGAACAAGATGCTCGTTGATCTCTACTCCGAACACTGCATCGTTCAGTTCCATTGTTCCAACTTCATTGCCTTCCATATTAAAAACTGTTACGTTTGCCATTCTGATGCTCCTCCTTTCTCAATTATAAAGACTTTACTGTCTCTTTGATGGTAACCATGGATTTCTTAGGTCCTGGAACAGCACCTTTCACTAACAGTAAATTGTTTTCTGTATCTACACGAACGATTTCAAGATTCTGAACAGTTACCTGTACATTTCCCATATGTCCTGGCATGTGTTTTCCCTTGAATACTTTGCTCGGATCGGAGCAAGCACCGTTGGAACCTGCATGACGATGATATTTGGAACCGTGAGCCATAGGTCCTCTGGACTGTCCATGTCTCTTGATGGCACCCTGGAAACCTTTACCTTTGGAAACTGCTGTAGCATCGATGTGATCTCCAGCTGCAAAGATATCAGCTTTGATTTCCTGTCCTACTGCATATTCTGCAGCGTTTTCGAATCTGAATTCTTTAACGAATCTCTTAACAGCAACTCCAGCTTTGTCGAAGTGGCCTTTTTCCGGTTTGTTCACCAGTTTTTCTCTGATGTCGCCGTATCCAACCTGAACTGATGCATATCCGTCGTTTTCCTCTGTTTTAACCTGAGTTACAACGCATGGACCAGCCTGTAAAACGGTTACCGGAATTAACTGTCCGTCTTCATTGAAGATCTGAGTCATTCCGACTTTAGTAGCTAAAATAGCTTTCTTCATTTCTTTCTTCCTCCTTATAGCGGATTACCATAAAGGCAATCATATAGTTTTTTGAAATGCCCAAGGGACATTTAAAAACGAGTTAATTATTTGTTTTTCATCTTGATATCGATGTGAACACCTGCAGGCATTTCCAGTCTGGAAAGTGCATCTACTGTTTTCTGAGTTGGTGTCATGATATCGATGAGTCTCTTATGAGTTCTCTGCTCGAACTGCTCTCTGGAATCTTTGTATTTGTGAACAGCTCTTAAGATTGTAACAACTTCCTTCTTAGTCGGAAGCGGAACCGGTCCGCTAACAGTTGCTCCATTCTTTTTAACAGTATCGATGATTTTTGCTGCTGATGCATCTACTAACTGATGATCATAAGCTTTTAAAGTGATTCTCATTACCTGATTTGCCATAAAAAAAGTCTCCTCCTATTCGTACTCAATTATGCAGTACGACAAGCGGCGACTGTACACATCTCCGTGTGTGTCATGCGACATTTATCCACACGTCCATCCCGATGATGGTTTCTGAACTTGTACAGTGACTTGTCGTCAGTTTCCTAACTTGACATTCGCTCCACGGAAAACCTGCCGGTAATATGGCAGCAACCTCGCGCTTCATAGCTATCATGTCACAGCAGATATTAGTATACACAATGATTCCTGATTATGCAAGCCTTTTTTTTATTTTTTTCATTAAATTTCTGCACAATATTTTTCTCTTTTTCTTCTTATTATAGTGCAAAATGCAGTGAAAGGATTTCTGATCCCTCCACTGCATTTTATTATGGGCATTCATCTCCTATATAATAGGATAATACTGATTTATTCTTCTGATTCCTCATCGCCACCGATGATATCCGAGTAATCAAACAAAGTTACCTTGGTGATGGAATCCCTCACAATATCCGGCGCATCTCCTGCTTTCCTTGCCTTATCTGCAAGCTGAGAAGCTGAATAATTAGGAATTGCAAGCTTTTTGATCTCTACCGGCTTTACTTCTTCAATTTCTTCCTCTTCTTCAGGGATTTCAGGAATCTCCTCTGTATTTCCACCAACAGCAGCATACGCTTCCTGCTCGTCATCTGCGGTAGCCGCAGCAATCTCTCTCTTAAGAAGCTCATGTGCTTCACTGGTTGCCATCTGAACATTTCTCACAGGACGTACCGGCTTCTGCGGTGCTTCTTCCTCAAGATCATCCTCATAAATCTCATCCACAAAACCGCCTGTGCGTATCTTCCTGCGATTCTTCTCTTCTTTTCTTGCCTGTTTGCGACGCGCCTTCTCTCCATAAAGAAGTTCTCTGTCTTCCTGATCCATTCGCCTCGCACGTTCTTTTTCTTCAATGCGAAGCTCCCTGGCAGTCTTAACACGTCTGCGATCCCCGAGAAGATCTTCATACTCGTCTTCTGGCTCTTTCTTGAGAAGCTCAGCCACAACATAAAGGATAATAAGAAGCAGTACCACCAGTCCAAGAATGATCAGACCTTCTGTACTCTCTGTTGCAGCCAGGATATATCCTGCAAAAGGAATAGTAACAACAACCTTCGGCACCCAGTTCTTAACAGATACATTAATATTAGTCTGTGAAGATGCGTTCGGATCAATCACTACACCTGTGCCATTTTCTCTGTCCACACTCACAAGATTATAACGATATGTTGCTGAATCTTTCTTTACCAGAATCGGGACTCCAGCTGTTTTCTCCGCTTCCTCTGTTCTGACAGGTATCGCATACGTTACAGATCCCATAGGCAGATTGGTTACCTTATCACTGCTGTCCACGATCACTGTAGAAACTCCAAAAAACGGCGGCAGTGCCATACCAAGTATCAATGCGATCGTACATATAATCACAAAATGTACAATAAATTTCAAAAATTTAGACATTAGTATCTCCCTCGCTTTGGTTTACATTCATTAACATTTTATTATTATACCCTGTTTTTGTTTCATGGTCAACTTATAATCTTGTATTTACCACACAACATAAAAAGCATTGTCACGGACTGGTCTTCTTCCGGACAATGCTTCCTGTTTTTCTGTTAATCAAATTTTCTATTGAATTTAACTTCTTTATTATTGATTGCTTAAATATTTCTCAATACTTGTCATTGCCGCTTCTTCGTCGTCACCATTCGCGGAAAGTGTGATCTCTTCACCTGCATCCAGCCCTAATGTCATCATTCCCATAATGCTCTTGGCATTTACTTTTTTTCTTCCAATCTCAACATAAATCTCGCTGTTAAACTGACTTGCAACCTGCACCAGCTGTGCGACCGGGCGTGCTTCAAGTCCTGTAGTCAGTTGAATAGTGATTGGCTTTTTAATCATAACAAATCCTCCTCGTTCATCCGCAGACTGTCAGCAATCTGGCTGAGTTTCCTCAAGCGGTGGTTAACCCCCGACTTTCCGACCTGCGGATTTAACATCATCCCTAATTCTTTTAGTGTAGCTTCCGGATACTGCAGTCTCAGTTCTGCAATCTCAGCAAGACCTTCATTCAGGTTATGAAACCCCATCCTCTCCTGAATCAATTTAATGTCTTCTGTCTGCTTCACTGCTGCATTCACCGTTTTGTTGATATTTGCTGTTTCACAGTTTACTTTCCGATTGACAGTGTTCCGCATCTCCTTGACGATCCTGATGTTTTCAAGATTCATCAGAGAAACATTTGCCTCCATAACTGCCAGCATATCTACGATCTGCGCCCCCTCCTTCACATAGACCACATGTGATTTCTTGCGCATGACAATCTTGGCATCAATATCAAAACTGCGGATAAGCTCCCTGAGCTGCTCTGCTTTTTTTTCTTCTGAACAGACGATCTCCAAATGATACCCCTTCTCCGGATCGCTGATAGAGCCTGATGCCAGAAACGCTCCGCGGATAAAAGCCCGCTTGCAGCAACTCTGCTGCGTAACAAGTCCATTACCTGCATACAGCGTTTCTTTGTTACATGTATCTACAGAAAGTTTCGTTCCCTGAAGTACAGTTTCTATCTGTTCCGGGTCAGCAATTTCGACAAAATACACTTTTACCTTTTTCATCTGACAGCTTTCCCGGATAGCTATTGCTGTATTTATATTAAATGTTTTTGTCACCAATGTAAAGTACTTTCTTACAACAGCATAATTTTCCGTCTGAAAATGTAGTTTTTTTTCTGCTGTCATTCTGCCGCAGGCACTTAAAAGTGCAGACACTTCTGCCATTCTGCAATGTCGTGCCATACTGACCTGCCTGGAAAGTTCTTCTTTCACCATCCCTGAAAAAGACAAATTCCATTCTCTCCTGTTCTCTATTGCTTATTTTTTATGCAGTGCATCTTTTCCTATATCTCTGTGTTCCAGTCGAATTCCATATTGCCGTTCCTCGCGAAGGCAGTCATAAAGGACACGCGCCAGCGTCACTGAACGGTGCTTGCCTCCCGTGCATCCGATGGCGATCACAAGATTTGTTTTACCCTCTTTCGCATAATTGGGGATAAGAAACTTCATCATATCCTCCAGCTTATCCGCAAAGGATTTTGCCACCTGATTCTGCATCACATAATTAAATACACCATCATCCATTCCCGTCTGCGCTCTCAGTTCATCTACATAATAGGGATTTGGAAGAAATCTGACATCAAACACCAGATCAGCATCCTCCGGTATTCCATATTTAAATCCAAAGGATAATACAGAAATCATCATATTATCAAACTTACCATTTTCAACGAAAATCCTGTTTATTTCTTTTTTGAGTTCTCTGGTCAGAAGATGTGTTGTATCTATGATATAATCTGCACGTTCTTTCAGAAAATTCAATCTCTGACGTTCCTTCTGGATTCCCTCATCCACACGCCCTGTCTTGGCAAGCGGATGGGTTCTTCTTGTTTCCTTATATCTCTTGACAAGCGTTCTGTTATCCGCGTCAAGAAAAAGTATTTCAACCTTATACCCTTCTGCTTTTATCTTGTCAAGAACTTCCTTAAGTCCCTCCAGATGTTTCCCGCTGCGGACATCCAGGCCGATCGCTGCATTCTGAATATCCTCTCCGTGATTTGCTGACATAAGAGAAACAAATTTCCCAACCAGCTGGATCGGCAGATTATCCACACAGAAATACTGTGCATCTTCCAGCATCTTCATCGCCGTAGATTTGCCCGCCCCCGACAATCCTGTAACAATTACCAATCGCATTTCTTATCTCCCGTTTTTTCTTAGTCAAGCAGCCATTCTCTGTTTGCTTCACCATCTGATTCAGTTAAACTTTCCCAGGAATTTCACTTCCGGCTCCAGTGTTACTCCATATTTCTCCTTAACCACCTTCACCACATATTCCATCAGGTCCACAACATCCCTGGCTGTTGCATCTCCCGCATTGATCACAAAACCGCAATGCTTGTCGGACACTCTCGCACCGCCAATCTGATATCCGCGAAGGCCGCTGTCCATAATCAGCTTTCCTGCAAAATATCCTTCCGGTCGTTTAAAGGTGCTGCCTGCACTTGGAAATTCAAGCGGCTGCTTTGAGGTACGCTTCTCACTAAGTTCCCTCATAAGTGCCCTGATTTCCTCCGGATCTCCTTCTTTGAGAACGATCGTCGCACCCAGAACCAGGTATCCTGCTTTTTTGATAATACTGGTACGATATCCCATCTCAAGTTCACCTGCCGGAATTACTCTGACCTCACCATCCTGCGTCATCACTGTCACATCTTTGAGTACATCCTTCATCTCTCCGCCATATGCGCCTGCATTCATGACCACTGCACCGCCAAGCGTCCCCGGAATTCCTCCCGCAAATTCAAATCCCGCCAGAGAAGCTCTTCTGGCTGCCACTGCAATAGAAGAAAGAAGGGCTCCTGCTGCCGCCCGTATCTCAGTTCCCTCTACAGTGATCTCTTCCATATTGCGATCCATCTGAATGATCACACCTCTGTAACCCTGATCACTCACCAGAAGATTACTTCCGTTCCCCAGTACAAAATATGGTATTTCTTCCTGTCTGCATATCTCAAGTGCTTTTGCAACTTCTTCTGTCGTCTTTGGCATCACAAAGATCTCCGCCGGTCCTCCAATACGAAAAGTTGTATGCTTTTTCATTGGTTCCTCAAAGAGTACCTGCTCTGTTCCAAATTCCCGACAAAATTTCTGTTTGATCTGTTCGTTCACAAACACTATCCTCTATCTTTCTATTTATTTGCATATCAGTTTTATATTTTTTGATATTCAGCAGGACGCTCACGCTCCGCATTCTGCTGATATTATTTTTTGTGCTTTTCCGATAAAATATCACGCACCACTTCTCCTGCGGTCAGAAGTCCTGCAACTCCCGGCACAAAAGAAATCGTTCCGTGGGTATTTTTTTCGGCATTTTCTCTGTTTCTTCTGAATTCCAGACCTCTGTGTGAATGCTCTCTCGAACATAATACCTTCAGCTTGCGAATGCCTTTCCTGCGAAGTTCTGTACGCATTTTTTTCACTTCCGGATCTGAAGCGACACGGGAAATATCTATGATCTCCAGTCTTGAAGGATTCATCCTGTTCCACATATTCAGGCATGATATTACCGGAACTCTGGATTTACCGGCCTGCTCTATCAGAAGGATCTTGGAAGAAACCGTATCCATTGCATCTACAATATAATCATATGATCTCAGATCAAATAATTCCATCGTCTCCTCGTTATAATACGTTTCATACGTGTGAACCAGAATATTCTCATCTATATTATGGACACGGTTCTTTGCTATCTGGACTTTCTTATGGCCAATCGTAGACTGCAGCGCATAAAGCTGCCTGTTGATATCCGTGACCGTTATCGTATCGTGATCCACCAGTGTAAGACTGCCAACACCGCAGCGTGCCAGTGCTTCCACTGTATAGGAACCTGCACCTCCCAGACCAAAAACAGCAATCTTGGCTGTACTCAGACGGTCAACTCCCTTCTGTCCCAGCAGAATTTCCATTTGGGAATATGCATCATACATGCAAAACCTCCTCATACCATCATTCTTAGAAATATTATATATTTCTACTAATTATACTATTCCCTCAGATAAAAGTACAGATTTTCATAGTTTTTTAAGAATTAATGTATGATTCTCTCAGATTTCCACATACTAACCATCAAAATTGATAAAAAAGGAGTTCTTTGGTATGTGGCAGCAGATTTTTCTCGGAATTACAGGTATATGTTCAGGTGTGATCATTGCCGGCGGTGCTGTCGGACTTATGATCGGACTTTCCATTGTTCCAAGATATGCCGGAATCACGCACACAGCAGATTCTGTTCTTCTGTATGAAGATATGACTACTCTTGGTTTTATTCTCGGCAATCTGTTCTGGATTTATCATATATCTCTGCCCCTCGGAACTGTCTTCCTGATATTCTACGGAGTTTTTTCCGGAATATTCCTCGGAAGCTGGATTCTTGCACTGGCAGAAATTGCTGATGTCTTTCCGGTTTTTTCAAGAAGGATTCACCTGACCGAAGGCTTCCCTTTTATCATTGCAGCCATCGCCGGCGGAAAATGTATCGGAACGCTTCTTTTTTATTTCTTCGGCTGGCAATAAACCTCATTATTATATGCACAAAACGCACAAAAGTCAAACAGAAAGGAGCATTTATGTCAACAGAACAACAAATAAAAAAACAGCAAAGATATGATCAATATGTAAAATCCGTCACTCCCGTTCACAGTCTTCCTGCCAACATGCTCAAAGCCTTCTTTACCGGAGGGCTGATCTGTCTTTTAGGTCAGTATATCCAAAACACAGCCCAGTCTCTCGGTGCCGACAGAGAAACTGCCGGAAACTGGTGCTCTCTTATTCTGATATTTCTGAGTGTTCTTCTGACAGGATTTAACCTGTATCCCAGAATTGGAAAATTCGGAGGTGCCGGTGGGCTTGTACCTATTACCGGATTTGCCAACTCTGTAGCATCCTCTGCTATTGAATTCCAGACAGAGGGACAGGTTTTTGGCATCGGCTGTAAGATCTTTACTATTGCCGGACCTGTGATCCTGTATGGAATTTTAAGTTCCTGGATCCTGGGCCTTTTCTATTATATTCTGAAACTCATGGAGGTGATCGGATGAAACCTGCAGTTCAGACCGGCAGAGCAAGTCTTGCATTTCATGAACCGGTATTTATCCAGAGCAGTGCAGCTGTTGTCGGAAAGAAAGAAGGCGAAGGGCCTTTAAAAGACTGTTTTGATATGGTCATTACTGATCCCCTCTTCGGGACAGACACCTGGGAAAATGCAGAAAGCACACTTCAAAAAGAAACTGCCACACTGGCAATAGAAAAAGCCGGTCTTACCCCCTCCGATATCCGCATGGCATTTGCAGGCGATCTTCTCGCTCAGACGATTGCCTCATCCTTCGGGATTGCAGAAATGGGAATTCCCTTCTACGGACTTTATGGTGCCTGCTCTACGATTGGTGAATCACTTTCCCTGGGAGCCATGTCTGTTGCCGCCGGTTACGGTTCCCACATTCTCTGCGCTGCCTCCAGCCATTTTGCCACTGCAGAAAAAGAATTTCGTTTTCCGCTGGGTTACGGAAATCAGCGCCCCCTGTCTGCCACCTGGACTGTAACAGGAAGCGGTGCCTGTATTCTTGGAAAAAAACCTCCGCTTCCCGAAAAGACAGAAAATGCATCTCCGCTCCGTCACGAAAACGGCTGTGCCGCAGTCACAGCACTTACGACCGGAACTGTTATCGATTTTGGTTTTCGCGATTCGATGAATATGGGCGGCTGTATGGCTCCCGCTGCATGCGATACGATTTACAGACATCTGACGGATTTCCACAGAAAACCATCTGATTATGATGCCATTATCACCGGAGATCTCGGCATAGTCGGGCAGCGGATCCTTTTTGATCTGCTTCAGGAAAAGGATCTCTCCATCAGTTCCATCCATCACGACTGCGGACTTCTGATTTTTGACAACGAAACGCAGGACACCCATTCCGGGGGAAGCGGCTGCGGATGCGCCGCCTCCGTGCTTGCCGCTTTTGTGCTTCCTCGCATTGTTACCGGACAATGGAAGCGTGTTCTTTTTGTCCCTACCGGTGCCATGCTATCCAAAGTCAGTTTCAACGAAGGAGCATCTATTCCGGGAATCGCTCACGGAATCGTTCTCGAACACATTCAGTTATCCTGAAAGGAGTCTCTTTATGGATTATTTCAATGCATTCTGGGTCGGAGGCATGATCTGCGCTCTGGTTCAGATTCTTCTTGACCGAACAAAGCTTATGCCCGGAAGAGTCATGGTCATTCTGGTCTGCTCCGGTGTCCTTTTAAGCGCTGTCGGTATTTATCAGCCATTTACGGAGTATGCCGGAGCAGGTGCCTCTGTTCCTCTTCTCGGTTTTGGGCAGATTCTCTGGAAAGGAATGAAAAAAGCAATTGATCAGGATGGTTTCCTCGGGCTTTTTACCGGAGGTTTTACCGCCTGTGCCACAGGAGTTTCTTCTGCTTTGATTTTTTCCTACCTGGCAAGTCTGATCTTTCGTCCCAAAATGAAAAAATGACAGCATCCTGCCTCAGTAAAGGAGTTTTTTATGAGTGCTACTTTATATTTACAAATCGACATGAACATCCAGGTAAACCATCCTCATGTTTATCTGCAGGATATTGCAAAACTCTCCTGCACAGATTCCAGGGTTCTGAACCGGCTTCGCGTTCTTCCTGTTGCCAATCTGGATTCTGAGAAGCCCGGACGATATATCATGTCCGTCATGGATCTCATAGATATGATCCAGAAAAAGGAACCAGACCTTACAATTTCGTCTCTGGGCGAAACCGATTTCATCATTACTTATAAAAAGGAATCCGTCTCAGATACACTTTTTCGCTGGCTCAAAATCTTTTTTGTCAGCCTTGCCACCTTTTTCGGAGCTGCATTTTCCATCATGACTTTCAATACTGATGTCGATGTTGGCAGCTTGTTTCAGAAGATTTATTTTCAGGTGACAGGAAAAGTCTCCAATGGTTTTACCATCCTGGAAATCTCCTATTCTGTCGGACTTGCCATTGGAGTCCTGTTCTTTTTTAACCATTTCAGCCACCTGAAGTTTTCTGCTGACCCTACACCAATGCAGATCCAGATGCGCAAATATGAGGATGATGTCAATGACACCATTCTGGAAGATCTCAATCGAAAAAAGGTCTGCCGATTTAAACTGCTTTGAAACAAAACAGGGGACAAAAAACGGTTTCCCGCTTCTGTCCCCTGTCTGCCGAATGCCTTTCTTTCCCTGACTGCAAATGATCAGTCTTCAAAACAGCTGATCATGTAACCGTCATTTTCGATGACTACATCTGAAACATTGTCTCTGTCCCAGATTGCATCACTGATGACAGATCGTAAGCTCTCATCCATCTGAATATTGAAGGTTTCCTCAATAATCTGAAATGGAACATTTTCATGCTCCTGTGCATACTCCATGATGAAATCAAGAATCTTCTCTTCCATATCTGTAACTCTGCCTTTCTATAATTAACATCTGTATCATCTTACCTCAATTTTCCAAATATGTCCATGATAATTTATAATATTCGTGACTGATATTCTTTTTTCTTTCTTGCATTTCTGCCTCTCCTGTGCTATACTCTCTAGCGTTAAAGTCCACAAAAACAAGGTCTTACAGGACTGTACCGGCGGTCACCGCCGTAAAATGTGCTGAGTGTTCGTGACCTTCCACTCATAAAACAAAACTAAAGGAGAACTGAATAATGAAAAACAAAAACACTATGTTCCTTGTGCAGGCAGCTGCCATCGGTGCTATCTATGTAGTCCTGACCCTGCTGTTTGCTCCATTAAGCTATGGCGAAGTCCAGGTTCGTTTTTCCGAAGCCCTGACCATTCTTCCATACTTCACTCCAGCTGCGATCCCGGGATTATTTGTAGGATGCATCCTGTCCAATATTCTTGGCGGCGCAATTCCTGTAGATGTCATATTCGGAAGTATTGCTACTCTGATCGGTGCAATCTTCACCTACAAACTGCGCACTGCCAGCAAGTGGCTTGCTCCATTACCGCCAATTGCTGCCAACACAGTGATCGTACCTTTCGTTCTTTACTACGGATATAACATAAATCTTCCAATCCCGCTGATGATGCTGACGGTAGGTATCGGTGAGGTCATTTCCTGCGGAATCTTCGGAATGATCATCCTCAGTGCACTTTCCAAAGTAAAGGGATCTGTTTTTGGAAAAACAAGTTTTTGTAAATAAAAGCCAAGGCAGCTGTCAGGTAATTTCCTGACAACTGCCTTTTTTACATAAAACAGAATCTGTCCACACTTCTGAAATTATATCAGTCTCCGGAAGTCTTATTCAGATTTCTCAGTTTCTCCAATATCCGTTTCTCCATTCTTGACACCTGTACCTGAGACACTCCCAGCACCTCTGCAATCTGATTCTGGGTCATATCCTGAAAATACCTCAGACAGATCAGCCTTCGTTCTTCCACCTCCAGTTTTTGCAAAATCTCTTCCAGAAATATCCTGTTCAACAGATTCTCCTGTTCATCTTTTTTCTCCGGAATTTTATCGATCAGTGAAATATCTGTTCCATCTCCCTGATAAATTGTTTTGTAGATAGATTCCACCTCTGCCGACGCTCCCAGAATCATGGCAATTTCTTCTGCCGGAAGACCGGCTGCATCTGCAATTTCCCGCATGCTTGGTTCCCTTCCCAGTTCTTTCTCTATCTCCTCTCTTATAAGATAAACTTTATGCTGGTTTTCTTTGATCGAACGACTCACCTTGATCATTCCATCATCCCTGAAAAAACGTTTCAGTTCTCCAAGGATCATCGGGATCGCATACGTAGAAAACTTCACTTCAAATGTCGGGTCGAATTTATCAACTGCCTTCAGAAGGCCAATGCTCCCAATCTGAAACAGATCCTCCATTTCCACTCCTCGTCCCAGAAAACGCCTTGCAACACTGTAGATCAGACCTGTATTTTCCTCAAACAAAGTATCTCTTGCCTCTTTATCCCCCTGGTGCGCACGCCCGATCAGGGCAAGAGTATGCTCCATGAATCCTCCTTATCGTCCGATGATTTTTCTCATACGCACACAGGTTCCTGCTCCAACCTGTGACTCCACCTTGAGTTCATCCATAAACGCCTCCATAAAGGTAAATCCCATACCAGATCTGTCTTTGTCTGATTTTGTGGTGTAAAGAGGTTCCATCGCTTTTTGTATATCAGGGATCCCTTTGCCATGATCTGTGATCTCCACATAGATTTCCTGTCCCTTAATGCAAAGTCTCATTTCAATCTTATGTATCTCTCCCTCATATCCGTGAATGATACAGTTTGTCACAGCCTCTGACACTGCCGTTTTCAGATCCGCCACTTCTTCCAGTGTAGGATTCAGCTGAGTACAGAAAGATGCTGCCGTAATCCTTGCCAATGCTTCATTTACCGGCAGACTGTCAAAAACAAGTGTTACTTCATTTGCATTTTCCATAATTGCCTCCCTCTTCTCCGTTTTTCCGGATTTCCATATATCTGTGGACACCTGACAGATGGAGCAGTTTATCAATACGTCCATCTACATTGGCCGCCATAATACATTTCTGTCCCATCCCCAGTGCCCGATATCGGCCCATGATCAGCCCGACACCGGAACTGTCCATAAATTCTGTATTCTTAAAATCAAAAATTATCTTTTTCACGTAAGTTCTTCCCATGATCCTGTCTGTTTCCTTCCTGATCCTGTCAGACTGCAGGTGATCCAGATCCTGCGGAAGATGGACTGTCAGAACCGCATCCTTAAATTCAAATACATCACTCATTTTGCTTCCCCCTCTTTTCAGATATCAAACGGATATTCGCAATCCGCTTCGCTGCTTAATTCGGTTAAACTTTTTCTGTCTTTATTTAATGCAAAAAGGAGATGTACACAATGTACATCCCCTTCTCCGAGGTTTTTCTTATATATCTCGCTTAATTACTCAAACGGATATTCGCAATCCTATTCATAATAATCTGAATCATCGTAATTATAGCCGTCATCGCTTCCGTCATCTGACGCATCTGCTGATCCGGTATTCCCGGAGTTTACGGCCTGACTTATGGTATTATAGATTGTTTTCTGTGTATCAGAAAGGACATCTGTCTGGACATTCTGAAGTTCCAGAGCCGCATCATCCAGGTTTTTCTGCTGATATGCAGTATATGCCTGCAAAAGAGCCTGATAACTCTTACTCTTTGCCTGCTCTGAAGTGAGCTGCTGCGAAACCTCCTCTGCAGTATTCGTAGCTTCCTTGGCATCTCCCTGTGCCTTGGTAAGTTCCGCTGCCTGACTCGCAAGGGACTCACTGTACTGAACGATCTGCTGGTTTGCCTCTTTATAAATCCCCTGACGGATTGCCGGAGCTGCAAGCAGCCAGAACGCACCTACGCCTGCTGCCACTCCTGCCATCAAAATGAAAAATACAGAAATCCCGGAACGTTCTCTGTAAATTGGCTGCTGCACGACCTGATCCACAGCCAGCACATCCGTTTCCTGTTTTTGTGATCCTCCGGAATGGAAAAGTCCTTTTTTGCTTTTTTCCAGTCTGGTCGTTACTCCTGTCTGTTCATCTACTTCCCGCAGGAAACGAAGTGTCGTTGTATTTGTCTTGTCAATACGGGCAGCTTTTCTCAAAGTTTTTCTTGCTTTGTTCCACTCATGATTTTTCATCTGGATCAGCGCAAGAAGATGATAACCCTTGATTAGTTTCGGATTCTGAGCCAGAATTTTACGAAGCTTGATCGCTGCCATATCTTCATGACCCTCACGGCACAGAAGAAGAGCATGATTATACTTTCTGATTGTTTCATTGATCACATTCAGACGATTCTTGTTCGCCTGAAGTTTATTGATATATTCTGTTGCAAGGTTTCTGGCAGGCTGCAGATTCTTACTGATCACCCACTCACTGAGTGCCGAAACCACCTCACCTGTCTCAAAATATACCAGTCCCAGCAGATTTCTTGCCTGGATATTTCTCTTATCATAGATAAGGCTCTGTTTCAGACATGCGATCGCACCGGAAAGATCACGGATGCTGGCTTTTTCCAGTCCCTGATTATAAAAACTCTTGGACAGATAATCTACCTTTTTCTGGATCAGCACATTATATCCGCAGTTTGGACAGTAATCCAGATCCATATCTGTGAGAAATGCACCACAGTTTACACAATTCATTAAGTGTTTCTCCTTTTGTGTATCGTTGTATGTTTTGTCTTATCTTACACGTCGATTGCCTTTTGCTTCTCTTAAAACTTCCTGAAGGACATCCAGAATATCTGTCAGTTCTCTGTCATAAATCGCTCCCTCTGCGTCTGTGACATCCAGACAGGGTTCAAATTTCTTCAGTTCCTCTTCATAATCGATCATAATATTTCATCTCCTTATTCTCTGATTCCCTTAAGAATAGCGGTTTTGATCTCTCCCACCAGATACAGGGAACCAACGCAGAACAACAGTCCATCTTCGCCTTTTTCTGAGAGTGCTTTCCTGAATGCTTCCTCTGCATTATCGCAGACCTCTGCAGACTGACATCCGTTCTCACGGAAAATTTCTGCCAGATGTTCCGCCGGTACTTTACGATAGCCGCCCACCTGAGTAACTACCACATGTCTGAACCGGATCTTGTCCAGGATCGTATGGATCATGTCTGTATAATCCTTGTCATCTACTGCTGAAAACAGCAATGTAAGCGGATATTCCCTCTGAAAATGTGCCGCTGTCTCCACAAATCTGGCAACACCATCCTCATTATGGGCACCGTCTACGATAACTCCCGGCAGTACTGTCTCCATTCTGCCCTGCCAGCGTGTTTCAAGAAGTCCTTTCTTCACTGCATCTGCTGATACCGGAAGGACATCCTTCAGCACTTCGATCGTTTTGAGGGCAAGTGAGCTGTTCATCACCTGATAGAGTGCAATAAACGGAATGGAAAATACTGTGTTACCATAATACCCATTCCTGAACGAAAAATCAATGCCGGCGCGGGTATTTCGGATAATTTCCGTATCCTCTTTTCTCACTTCATAATATGGGCTGTGCAGATCCTGTGCTCTTTTTCTGATCACCTCTGCTGCCACCGGATCATTTCCATCATAGATTACCGGCACACCTGGAACAATAATCCCGGCCTTCTCACCTGCAATCGCTTCAATCGTATTTCCAAGGTACTGCATATGATCAAAACTGATCGAAGTGATCACGCATGCTATCGGATTCTCTATTGCTGTCGTTGCATCCAGCCTTCCTCCGAGTCCTGTCTCAAGTACTACATAATCTACATTGGCATCCGCAAAGATTACCATTCCCATAAGAAACAGGAATTCAAAATATGTCGGATGATAATTTCCTTCTTTTACCAGTTCGTCTGCCAGAGCTTTTACTTTGGAGAATGCGTCCAGAAATACATCATCGTCAATATTTTTTTCATTGATCTGAAAACGCTCATTGATCACAACCAGATGCGGAGATGTGAACAGCCCACATGAATATCCTGCCTCTCTCAAAACAGATGTCAGAAATGCACAGGTACTTCCTTTGCCATTTGTACCCGCCACATGGATCACACGAAACTTATCCTGCGGATTCCCAAGACGCTTCAGACATTCCTTTGTGTGTTCCATCTTGTTCTTGGTTGTAAATTTTGGGGTTTCTTCAATATAAGCAACTGCCTCTTCGTAATTCATAAAAAAATTCACCACTTTATCCTATAATGTATTCGCAGCAGCAAGGAGCGCAGTGCTCCTTTTAACTGCTACGATATTCATTATATATGAGTGGTGAAAGATGTCCAGTACCAATCGTAATCTTTTATTCGTCAGAATCATCAATTTTCTGACGGAAGTTTCCATTTATTTTCACTATACAACATATAAGCCGAGCGATCGTAACTCTTGCTCAGTGCTTTTCTGGTGGAACTGTTACTTCTCTGGGCAACTGAGATCCTGTCAAAATCATTGATTTCTGTTCCGGATATCATCAATGTAGTTGGATTTATGTATACCGTATCATACCATTCCCCGTTCAGTTTTACCTGGCTGGACGGTGTAAAGTTTGTGCCTCTGAGCCGATAGGTATAATCTGCTGCTGATATCATATCCATGGAATCCAGCGTCACATCATAAAGTCCCATACGCATTTTGGTTCTCTGGAATGGATTTTCTCCATCGTAGGAATATTTCTTTCCATAGAGCACATCATACTGCAGGGTTTCCAGATCCACCTGGTAATTCCGTGTATTTCTTCTTGCCTGATGATAACGGAAAACTGTACCCTCATGGATTCCGACACGATCCATAACCTCAGCAGCCATCTGATATGCTGCCAGATTCTCATTTTTTTTCTCCAGTCCGAAGTTATCCCACATGACATACTGTGTCTGGAAAAGATATTTATTCTTAAGGTCTTCTACAGTAAGACCCATTGTCGGAAGATGGTCTCCATACATAACCAGAATCACATCTTCCGGATAATCTGCAAGTGCATCTGTCAGTTCTTTTACAAAATCATCCATCTCATGGATCTCATTGCAGTAGTATTCCCACTGGTTGTTCTGACTCTCTGTTGCTGCTCCTGAAACAGTGATCTCCGGATCATCGATCAGTGGTTCTTCCGGATAAGCTCCATGTCCCTGAACGGAGATCGTATAAATATAATCTGATTCTTCTGTGGAATCCAGACATTTGATGATCTCATCCGTCAGAACTTTGTCTTTTGTCCAGCCAAGCGGATTCTTATCCTCTTCTTCCGGCATATACTCTGCTGAAGTAAAGGTATCAAATCCCAGATTCGGAAAAATGCTCCTTCTTCCATAGAAATTCGCCTCATTATTATGTATTGCATGAGTTGAATATCCAAGATTTTTGAGCACATACGGTGCACTCTCACACGTAGTTTCCTTGAGAATACTTTTATACGGATATTCTCCCGGTCCAAAGTAATGAAGACTCATTCCCGTAATGGACTCAAATTCCGTATTGGCAGTTCCTGCTCCTACAGAAGGAACTTTGTAGTAGCCTGAACTGTATTCTTTCATTAATTTACGGAAAGTCGGAATCGGATCTTCTGATATCTTAAGATAATTTACCAGCGTCGGATCAAAAAAGGATTCCAGCTGAATAAAAATAATGTTCGGTTTACTGTCCTCTTTTGTTTCCGGAAGATTATCTTCTGTTTTTGTGATACGGGCAATCTCCTGTTCGGAATAATCTCTCGGACAGCTGATACCAGTGTCAAAAATCGTAACTGCAAGGCAGTACGGATATCCATAGTCTTCATACGCAAAAGCAATATTTCCAAAATAATTGGACAAAACCCTTTTTTCCAGTGCAAGCTGTGTGGCACCGGCAAAAAGTACAGCTCCGACAACAACAAGAAGAAGATCATAACGAAACTTCACCCTGCGTTTGTAGCTTGGTGCCTTGATCAGAAGAATCAAAAGAAGCAGTGCAAAAAATCCCAGCAGGATCAGCGCAACCACCACGCCCCATGCCGGCAGGTATTTGTTCAGCACCGCCATTCCATCTGTCAGAAGATGAAGATCCGGTCCTGTAAACGGAGTAACCCTGTTTGACAGGATCACTCCATTGATAATACCAAGCAAAAGCCACAGGATCGCTATCAGCACTCGCCAGAAGCATCTCTTGCGAAAAAGATACACCAGCAGTGATGTTGTAAAGATCAGCGCAGAATTATATGCAAAGACAACTGGTTTCGTCGTCATGTATATCCATGCCGCTGTAAATGAGTGACGGCTGATCGCTTCTATCAGGAAATAGCCCACTGCACTGCACAGCGCATGAAGCAACAGGGAAATCCGGTTACATATTTTATACCATTTCATCCGAATGCTCCTTCATTATTTCTCCATCTGTTTAAGCTGTACGTTTACCTTTTCCATCATTTCTTCATATTTCTGAAGTTTTTCTTTTTCGGCATTTACCTTTGCTTCCGGTGCTTTATTGACAAAGTTCGGATTATTCAGCATACCCTGGCATCTTGCAATTTCCTTTGTGAGACGTTCCTGTTCTTTCTTAAGACGTTCCATCTCTTTTTCTCTGTCTACAAGATCTTCCAGCGGCATATATACAACTGCATCAGATACAACAACGGATACTGCATCTTCGCCGATTCCGTCTTTGTTCTCCTGTACATGGATTTCTTTTGCAAATGCGAGGTTTACAAAAGATTTCTTGCAGGCTTCGTATCTTGCACAGGTTTCTGCATCCTTGCCAACGATATAAAGATGCGTCTTGCGGTTCACCGGTACATTCATCTCTGTACGTGTATTACGGATTCCGCGGACTGCCTCTTTGAAACTCTCAACTGCTTTTTCTGCTTCCGGGAATACCCATGTTTCCTGGAACACCGGCCAGTCAGCGATCATTATGGATTCTTCTTCCGGAAGAAGTGTACAGTAGATTTCTTCTGTAACAAACGGCATATATGGGTGAAGCAGTTTTAATCCTTCTGTAAGTGCTGTACGAAGTGTCCAGAGCGCATTGTTTGCTGCCTTCGGATCTTCGTCTGCTTTCCAGAGACGTACCTTGGCCATCTCAATGTACCAGTCACAAAGTTCATCCCACAGGAAATCATAAACTTTCTGAACTGCAATTCCAAGTTCATATTTGTCCATGTTATCTGTTACATCACGAATCACTGCATTAAGTTTGGAAAGGATCCATTTATCCTCGAGGCAGAGATCGTTCAGATCTGCCGGTTCCGTCACTGTTTTGCCTTCCAGATTCATCATGATAAATCTGGATGCATTCCAGATCTTGTTTGCGAAATTACGGCTGGATTCTACACGTTCCCAATAGAAACGCATATCATTTCCAGGTGCATTTCCTGTGATCAGAGTCAGACGAAGTGCATCTGCACCATATTTGTCAATAACTTCCAGTGGATCGATACCATTTCCAAGAGATTTACTCATCTTACGACCCTGTGCATCACGCACCAGACCATGGATCAGTACATGGTGGAAAGGAACCTCTCCTGTCTGCTCCAGAGCAGAGAATACCATACGGATAACCCAGAAAAAGATGATATCATATCCTGTTACAAGAACATCTGTCGGATAGAAGTACTCCAGTTCCGGAGTCTTGTCCGGCCATCCAAGAGTAGAGAACGGCCACAGAGCGGAGCTGAACCATGTATCCAGAGTGTCCTCATCCTGATGGAGATGTGTGCAGCCACATTTCGGGCATTTCTCCGGCATTTCTCCGGCAACGACTACTTCACCGCACTCGTCACAGTAGTATGCCGGAATTCTGTGTCCCCACCAGAGCTGACGGGAAATACACCAGTCACGGATATTCTCCAGCCAGTGAAGATATGTCTTTCCGAAGCTTGCCGGAACAAATTCCAGTTCGCCTGGTTTAAGAGCATCAATAGCTGCCTGTGCCATTTTGTCCATGCGGACAAACCACTGTGGTTTGATCATCGGTTCTACAGTTGTACCGCAGCGGTCATGAGTACCAACATTGTGATTGTGCGGTACAACTTTGACCAGAAGCCCCAGTGCTTCCAGATCTGCGACCATTGCCTTACGTGCTTCATAGCGATCCATACCTGCATATTTGCCGCCAAGAGAATTGATAGTGGCATCATCATTCATGATATTGATCTCTTCAAGATTATGACGCTTGCCTACTTCAAAGTCATTCGGGTCGTGCGCCGGTGTGATCTTAACGCATCCTGTTCCGAATTCTTTATCAACATACTCATCTGCAATAACCGGAATCTCACGGTCAGTCAGCGGCAATTTCAGCATCTTTCCGATCAGATCTTTGTATCTCTCATCTTCCGGATTGACTGCAACTGCAGTATCTCCAAGAAGTGTCTCCGGACGGGTGGTGGCGATTTCTACAAATCTTCCCTCTTCCCCTACGATCGGATAATTAATGTGCCAGAAAAATCCCTCCTGATCCTCATGCTCTACTTCTGCATCAGAAATGGAAGTCTGGCATACAGGACACCAGTTGATGATCCTTGAGCCTTTGTAAATATATCCTTTTTCATATAACCGGATAAAGACTTCCTGTACTGCCTTTGAGCAGCCTTCATCCATAGTAAATCTTTCTCTTTCCCAGTCGGCAGATGCCCCGAGCTTTTTGAGCTGGTTGATGATCTTTCCGCCGTATTCTTCTTTCCATGCCCATGCATGTTTGAGGAATTCCTCACGCCCAATATCGTGTTTGTCAATGCCCTCTTTTTTGAGTTTGTCGATAACCTTGACCTCTGTCGCGATCGCCGCATGGTCAGTACCAGGCTGCCACAGTGCTTCATATCCCTGCATTCTCTTGAAACGGATCAGAATATCCTGCATGGTCTCATCCAGTGCATGTCCCATATGAAGCTGACCGGTTACATTCGGCGGCGGCATAACAATAGTAAATGGTTTTTTATCCGGATTTACTTTTGCATGAAAATATCCGTTATCCATCCATTTCTGGTAGAGACGTTCTTCCAGCCCTTTCGGGTCATAAGTCTTTGCAAGTTCTTTACTCATAATGTCCTCCTGATTATATAGGCTGATTCCTTTATTGAAAAAACAGCCCCTCACACTGCTTGTGTGAAGGGCAATGTCTGCCTAACTTTAAAAATTACGTAACTGTTCAATATCCTCAGATCCTGCGCCGGAATACCTGGCAGGATATTTCTGCTGAATAGCTACAAAACTAATATAATTGCATTTTTCGACCTTGTCAAGAAGGATTGACGAAAATTCACAGATATTCCCCTTCATTTTGACTTTGGATTCCTGAGTTCGGTTTATTCTACGGATTTCAGGGATTCCACCATATCGATCTTCTTAAGTTTTCTGTGCATGAATACATTTACAATGATTGAAAAGATACAGGTAATAGCTGCACAGTACACGAAGCTGACCGGTCGGATATTTCTTCCGAACATGACTGCATCTACCTCCACCGTCACGATGATATAATGATGCAGAAGTATTCCGAATCCTGCCCCGAAAAGAATTCCTGCCGCAGTAAGAATAATATTTTCCCTCAGCACATACTGTGAAACTTCTTTATCAAAAAATCCCAGCACCTTAAGTGTTGCCAGTTCTCTCTGACGCTCTGTGATATTGATATTATTCAGGTTATACAGCACAACAAATGCCAGCATACCGGCAGATACGATCAATACTATAACAACCGCTCCCAGTGTACTGAGCATACGATTTACCATCTCCATTGTGCTGGCTGTATAACTGATACTCAGCACTGCCGGAGACTCCATGATCTTCTGTCCGATCGCTTCCATCTGATCTTTGTATGCATCTTTTACATTGAAGACAACATCTGCATAATCCGGTTCCTCACCAAAAATCTCTGTATACACCTTCGGCGTCATATAAACATAATGTCCGGCATAGTTCTCTGTAATAACTGCAATCTTTACCTGATACTCTTTGTCATCTTTTATGACAGTCAGTTCATCTCCTGCTTTCAGTCCCAGAAGACTGGCTGTTTTCTCACTGACTGCCGCGCCCTCATCTGTAAGTTCATACTGTTCTTTCGTCACACGATTCTGCAGCGTGACATCCTTTTTGAAATTTTCCAGTTTTTCCGGAACATAAACATAGATGCTTAAGTTTGACTTGCCATTTGGTGCAGTAAGTTTGGAAAGCTGGATCTTTGTATAGTGATCCAGTTTATTATTTTGATCCAGTTCACTGATAAGTTTTTCTTTTTCCGTTTCTGAGGCATTGTCATCTGAGATGATCGTACCATCGTAATGCTGCAGATTTGTATACTGCAGATTGACAATATCTGAGATGGAATCCTGAATCCCGTAACCTACCAGCATCAGTGCCATACTTCCCGCAATGCCGAAAATTGTCATAAACAGACGTTTCTTATAACGGAAAAGATTTCGGAGAGAAGATTTCCAGGTGAAATTCAGATGTTTCCACAGAAAAGGAATCCTCTCCAGTAAAATCCTCTTGCCTTCTTTTGGTGCAGGCGGACGCATCAGAGAGGCCGGTGTTTCTGACAGAGCCTGATGACAGGAAACGATGGTTGCTCCCACAGTACACACAAGCGCTGCCACAGAGGCAATGAGCGCGTATTTCCATTCATAATGGATCTGAAGACTGTTAGAGACATTATGATACATCATGCCATATGCCTTGATGATTATATATGGAATGATTTTTTCTCCGATCAGAATACCTGCCACACTTCCTCCTGCAGTCGCAAGAAACGCATAACTCAGATACTTGGAGGCAATCTCCATTTTCTTATAGCCAAGTGCTTTCATGGTTCCAATCTGTGTTCTCTGCTCTTCCACCATTCTCGTCATGGTAGTGAGACTGATAAGTGCCGCTACCAGGAAAAAGATCACTGGAAAAACTTCGCCGATATTCTTGATACGGTCTGCATTGTCACCATAATCAGAATATTCCGGAAGTCCGTTTCGATCTGTAATGATCCATTCCGGTTCCTCAAGATCATTGAGTTCTTCTTTTGCATCTCTGATCTTCTGTTCCCCGTCGCGTATCTCATCTTCGGCTTCTTTCCGGCCATCCTCATACTCTTTTCTTCCATCCCTGAGTTCTTTTTCGGCATCTTTAAGTTCCTGTTCGGAATCCTTTAATTTCTGTTCATTTTCCTCAATCTCTTTTTCGCCGTCTTCGAGTTTTTTTTCATTGTCTGCGATCTCAGCTTCTCCGGAAGACAATTTCTGCTCATTTGCCGAAATTTCTGCCTGAGCTTCCGACAGCTTTTGCTGATTTGCATCGATCTCAGCCTGCCCTCTCTGAAGTTCTGCGAGACTTGCATCAAGTTTCTTTTTGCTCTCTGCCAGAACCTTTGCATTGGCTTTCAGTTCTTTCTCGCCTGCTGCAAGCTTCTCTTCCTCTCTTTCCAGTTCCTGACGCTTTTCGTCGATCGTCTGCTGACTGGCCTTCAGGGTTTCCATAGTGGCTTCCAGTTCTGCTTTTTTTGCCTGCGCCTGAGAAAGACCATTCCTGGCTGTCTCTAAATTATTCTGAAGCTCTGCCTTTTGAGCAGCTGCCTGCTGACAGGCTTCATATCCTGCCTTCGCCTCTTCAAATGCACTGTTTGCTGCCAGAAGCTGTGCCCTGGCTTCCTCAAGAGTCTGTTCATATCCTGCCAGTTCCTCCTGTGCAAGCATCCCTGTATCAACCTGATATTTCGCCACATCATACGCTGCCTGAGCCGAATTTACCCTTTCCTGTGCTGCCTGTACGGCATCTCTCGCCTGATCACAGGCATTCTGTGCTGCCACCAGCTGTTCCTCCACACCGGAAAGCTGCTGCAGAGCTTCCTGAAGCTGAACAATCTGACTTTCCAGCTGTGCGATCTGAGCATCCACTGTCACCAGCCCTTCCTTTATCTGTTCGAGCCCTTCTGTCAGTTCTTTTTGCTTCTGCTCAAGCTGCGCTTTTCCTTCTGATATCTGCTGCCTTGCAGATTCGATCTGCTGTTTTGCCTTATCGAATCTGGCTTTTCCCTCATCATATTGCTTCTTTCCGGCATTATACTGAGCCCAGCCATCTTCAAGCTTTGACCTGGCCGCCAAAAGCTGTGCCTGGCCGTCAGCAACCTGTGCTTTTGCCTCGGCCAGCTGTTTTTTTCCATCTTCAAGCTGTATTCTGGCATCCTCTAACTGTTTCCTGCCGTCCGCCAGTTCCGCTCTGGCATCAGCAAGCTTCTTTTTGCCATCTTCATACTGCTTCTTTCCATCCTGAAATTCCTTCTCACCGTCGTCCAGCTTCTGTTTCGCATCGGCAAGCTTTTCATCAGCCTCTTTTTTGCCGTCCCGAAGTTCCTGCTCTGCATCAGTTATCTTATCCTCAGCTTCTGAAACAATGTCACTGTAACGCAGCTGACACCGTTCGTCCTGGATTTTTTCAACCTTGCTCTCAAGCTTTTCGATCAGATTATCATATGCATCCGTATAACTGATAACCAGGTCAGTCCCATGTGCCTGAATATAAATCTGCGTAAAAACTTCCTGATCAAAATCTTCCGGAAGAACATAGGCAAATCCGTTCACTTCACCTGAACCAACAGTTGTATTTCCTCTGTTAAAGGAAATATACAAAGGACTTTTGCCAAGACCCACTACTGTATATGTCTCAGTCTTCAGAAGTTTACTGTCCCCGGCCTGGCGCATCCTGATGATACTTCCGATCTCATAGCCCTGACCTGACGCAAAAGCAGAATCCAGAAAACACTCACCGCTTTTTTCCGGAAGACGCCCTTCTGTCACTGTAAGCTGATTGACTTCCTGATTCAGCGATTCTATGTGAAGGACTTTCTGCGCATCGTTCTGCCCACAGATCACATCTGTAGAATAAGCACCCTCCGCAGTTTCAACTCCATCAACATCTTTGACTGCTCTGACATCATCCTCAGTAAGTCCCAGAGTTCCAACAACCCTCAGATCCATAAGGTCAACTTCATTATAATAGGCATCTCCTGAAAGGCGCATATCCGGTGAAGATGCCTGGATGCCGGAAAAAAATGCCACACCAAGTGCGACGATACAGAATATGGAAATAAAACGGGCTCTGCTCTTTCGGATTTCCTGCCAGAAATCTTTGTGTAATGCTTTTTTCCTGTGTTTTGTTACCATTCAATCTCCTCCACCGGTGTTGGATGAGTATTCAGTTCCATCGAAGAAACAGTTCCGTTCTTGATATGAATAACCCTGTCAGCCATAGGAGTCAGCGCTGAGTTATGCGTGATCACGATCACCGTCATTCCCTTTTCCCTGCACATATCCTGAAGAAGCTTCAGAATTGCCTTGCCGGTCTGATAATCAAGTGCACCTGTCGGTTCGTCACAAAGAAGGAGTTTCGGATTCTTGGCAAGTGCTCTCGCTATCGAAACACGCTGCTGCTCTCCGCCGGAAAGCTGAGCCGGAAAATTTCCCATCCGATCCTTAAGACCTACCTCCCGCAGAACATCTGCCGCATTCAGTGGGTTCCTGCAGATCTGCATGGCAAGTTCCACATTTTCCAGTGCAGTCAGGTTCGGGACCAGATTGTAAAACTGGAACACAAAGCCTATATCATCCCTTCGATATGCCGTAAGCTGCCTGCTGTTATAATCTGTAATATTTCTGCCATCTACCACGACCTGCCCTTCTGAAGCCGTATCCATTCCTCCCAGAATATTGAGAACTGTTGTCTTGCCTGCTCCACTTGGTCCTACAATGACCACAAATTCGCCCTTCGAAATCTCAAAACTGATCTCATCGACTGCGCGGATCTCAATCTCGCCCATTTTATATATTTTGGAAACTTTATCTAATCTTACATATGCTTCTGCCTTGCTCATCCCCATCTCCCTGTCGCTGTTTTTACAGTAATCTGTTTACTGAACAGCACATTTTATTTATAAAGGCTTTTGCCCTGTATTTTAATTATTATAACACAAAAAGCACTGCCTGGAACAGCGTCCTGACAATGCTTTTCTGTAAAATTTTTCTAAAACAGCTTTAAAGAGAAGATTCTTTATCTTTTTTGCGTCCCGTCATCAGACCGCCAATCCTTCCTGTTTCTTTTGCCGAAAGACTTTTCCATCCTGACTCAAGAACTTTATCAAGAATCCCCAGTTCTTCTGCGATCTCATATTTGAGACTTTCTTCCCCCGAAAGTTCACCTCTGATGTATGCTTCTACTTCTTTTTCCTTATTCATGTCCCTGCTCTCCTTTATTATGCTGCTGTTTATTCCGTTGTTAGTAGCTTTTCAGCATTCCCATTATCTTTTTTTGAGTATGGACAGTTTTGGAAAAATATATTCATCTTATTTCAGTTTTTCGGAATTACGATAGCCGCAATGATATATGCCCAGATTCCTGCCCCGCCAACGCAGGTAAAGATGATCCATGCCAGACGGACCAGAGTCGGATCAATATCAAAATATTCCGCGATTCCTCCACACACACCGCACAGCATATAATTTACAGAAGATTTGTAAAGTCGTTTGTTATTCATAAAAATCTGCCTCCATTCTAAAAAATCATTTACTGAATCTGACTGTTATATTACCAACACCACAGTTCAGTTCCATAGTGCCCTTTGCATCCGGATTCGTAATTTCCCTGTCATGCCCGATTCCGCTGTATGAGCTGCCAGCAACCTCTACAGCACCGGCCGCACAGGAAATTTCATAATTATAATCAGTTTCTCTGCCTGCTACATTCAGTTCAACATTTCCTACTCCACAGTCTGCTTCCAGTTCCTTCATGTCCAGCCCTGACAGTTTTACATTTCCTGTCCCAACTTCAATATTCACCTCTCCGGCTGTGATTTTTCCTGTATTGACAAATTCTCCCGCCGCCACAGAAACTTCCAGTTCACCGGAGACAAACTCATCTTCCAGAGTAACGGTACCTGCCGCCACCTGTATGGACGTTTCATCAAATTTCTGTTCCTTCGGGCAGAGTACTGTAATCTTTCTGTCCTGTACCCTTCCAACAGTTTCAATGACCAGACAGTCTTCATCCAGTCCGATTCTTACCTTATCTTTCTTTCCACCGGATACTTCCACGCGGATCCTGTCTCCATCATACGGTTGAAACTTCAGTTCGCCTGCACTTAATGACAATTCCAGATCTGACACCGGTACCGTTTCAAAAATTTCTTTATCCTGCTCTGTTTCCACCGGGTCAAGCTGTGATATCTCATCCCAGTCCTCATCCCAGGCATTGCTGTCCTCCACCCAGGCTGACTTCACAGCCTTCCTGAGCGTAGTTTCCAGACCATATTTCGAAAGTTCAAAACCCGTAAACGTTGCTCCCATCGCAACACCTCCTATACTGAGTCCCAGTCCGACAACGCCCAGAACCATTGCTGTTCTCAGAACTACTTTTGAAAATCTCCTCATAATCCAGCCTCCTTCTTAGTGCCCCTGTTTACAAGATGACTGCAAAAATCCACAAACTTCCGTAAAAGCATCGGAAGAACCTTTGTAGCAGCCCAAACCAGAAATACCAGCATCACCAGTGCCACTGCAAGAATAATACATCCTATTCCCATTCCCAGAATACCAAATCCCAGACTACCTGAAAAGCATACACCAATTCCGGCGCCAACGGCTGCGATTCCGGTGGCAAAAAGTACTATCACTGCTGCCCCAAGCCCAAATATGAGGAGAAACGGAAGAAATGCCAGTGTGACGATAACTCCCAAAATTCCTCCGACAGTTCCCGTGATAAACGGAGAGATAAACACCAGGAGGATCAGTGCCAGGATCACTCCTGCTCTGCCGCCTCTGCGCTCCGCATGATAACCTCGTTCTGCACGGCTTTCTCTTCTCTGAAGCATCTGTGAATCCTGTTCTGCACGATCATCCTTGAATCCATTCTCTGTGTATTCTCCATAATCCCGCGAGCTGTCCCTGAGATCCGCCTTGATGATTGCCGCCACCTTGCCAGGGCTTCCAAGTTCCCTTATCACATTCGCTTCCTGATCCTCTCCGGCATCGTCAAAATAACTCTCATAATAATCAAGAGCCTCCTGTCTTTCCTCCTCCGAAATATCAGAAAGCAGCTTCCTTAGTTGTTCCATAAACTGCGCTCTGTTCATAATTCTATGCCTCCCTCAAACAGTTTCGAAATCTTGGTTGAATAATTTTTCCATTCAACTCTGTACAGATTCAGCTGTGCCATTCCTTTCTCTGTGATCTTGTAATATCTGCGGTTCCTGCCCGCATATGCCATATCATAAGTTTCCAGACACTCATCCTTCTGCAGTCTGCGAAGGACCGGATACAGCGTTGACTCAGATACTTCCAGTACACTCCGCACATCCTGGGTGATCTTGTAGCCATAGGTTCCCTCCTCTTCCTTGGAGACTACCGCCAGTACGATCGCATCCAGAAGTGCCGCACCTGTATTAAATACCATGCTCTCACTTCCTGTTCATATACTATGTTTCTGTATAATATTATTTTGTTAGTAATACTATATATTGTATAATATAGTTTTGTCAATAGTATTTTCTATTTTATTCACCTGATTTATACTTTTATAATAGTTTGATATCAGCAGATCATTTATACCTATGATCTCTCGGATAAATTACAGAAAACAGGAGATTTCTATGTCAGAACAAAATATTACAGAACTTCTTCATCCTGCATTTCTCGCCCGCATGAAAGAAATGCTTGGAGATGAATACCCCTCTTTTATAAAAAGCTATGAAGCTCCAAGAACTTACGGACTTCGCGTCAATACATCCAAGATCAGCTGCGAAGAATTCGAAAAGCTCGTTCCTTTTCCGGTAACACCGATCCCATGGATTCCGAACGGTTATTTTTATCCTGAAGATATCCGTCCTTCTTACTGTCCATTCTATCAGGCCGGACTCTATTACCTTCAGGAACCAAGTGCGATGACTCCCGCTTCCTGCCTGCCTGTCACCTCCGGTGAGAATGTACTGGATCTCTGTGCTGCTCCAGGAGGCAAAACAACAGAACTTGGTGCACGCCTGAACGGCGACGGACTGCTTGTGGCAAATGATATCAGTGCTTCCCGTACCCGTGCCCTGCTTCGCAACGTAGAGCTTTTTGGCTTTACCAACGCCTTTGTCGCAAATGAAACACCTACCCGCCTGAAAGAACGTTTCCCTGAATTTTTTCACAAGATCCTTCTCGATGCCCCCTGTTCCGGCGAGGGAATGTTCCGCAAAGAAGAGGCACTTGCCAGAGACTGGACTCCCGAAAAATCTCAGGAACTTGCCGCTATCCAACGTGAACTGATCCTCCAGGCTGCTGACATGCTCCGTCCCGGCGGACAGCTTCTCTATTCTACCTGTACATTTGCACCTGAAGAGGATGAAGGAGTTGTTTCATGGCTTCTCGAAAACCGTCCGGATATGGAACTTATCAGTCTTCCGGACTGCGAAGGATTTACACCAGGTGTTCCGGCATGGGGAAACGGGGATCCCCGTCTCAGACGCTGCGTTCATCTTTTTCCTCATACAATGCAGGGCGAAGGACATTTTATGGCACTGTTTTCTAAAACCGGCAAAACAGATCTTATCGGCACCCCTTCTTTTGCAAAGCCAAATCCTGAAACCCGCAAATGGCTGGAAGTTTTTCTCAACGAAATCGGTCTCAAAACCCTTGGCGGACAACCTTTTGACTGGAACCGCGTGGAGACGCGTAAGGATAAGGTTTATTATCTTCCTCCCCGCACCGGAGATTTCCGTGGACTTACCTTCCTTCGAAACGGACTTTATCTCGGCGATCTCAAAAAAAACCGCTTCGAACCTTCAGAGCCTTTTGCACTGGCTTTACATAAAGATGATGCGGAGGCAGTTATTTCTCTGCCGGTATCAGATGAACGCCTGACACGCTATCTGAAAGGTGAAACTCTGAATATCGAGCCAGAAGAAGCGGCGTATACTAAAGGCTGGCACCTCCTCTGTGCAGACGGCTATCCGATCGGATTTGGAAAACTGGTCGGACAGACACTCAAAAACAAATATCCCGCAGGCTGGCGAGTTTAAAACTCTCCAGCTACGGGATATTTCCGTATCATTCTTTACACGGATATTGCTTTATGAAGTGCAAAAGAATAAATATATTTCTGTTTTACTTTTTTGTGAAGTATTCTCTCCAGTACCAGAGCATACTCTTCAAGCTGTACCTTATACCGTTTCGTCAGCTTTTCTTCTTCCCCTATGACGATCCGGTCTGTCTTGTAATCAACCAGAACGATTTCGTCACCTTCCAGGAAATATGCATCTATGATTCCCTGTACAAGAACTGTCTCATCGCCATTCCATGAAGCATCTATCGTTCTCATGTCTGCTTTCATGACAAACGGCTGCTCTCTGTAAAGTTTTCTGTTCTCTGCCGCCTTCTGCATTCTTTTTCCCAGTTCTGATTCTGCAAAAACAAGAATATCTTTTCTGCGGATACAGCTTCCTTCTTCCGGTGACATTTTGTGACATTCTACCAGCTCCTGTATCTGTTCCGAAATATCCTGCACACTTCCCAGGCGAGTATAATCAAGACACTCCAACATCCGGTGATAGGCAGTTCCTCTCGCGGCACCTCCTGTCACCTCTCTTTCTCCGGAAATAAATGCCGGAACAATCTCCACAGGATCCTTTTCCGGATAAACAGCAGCTTCTTTTTCCCCGTCATCTGAATATTTTCGCTTCTTAAGCTCTGAGACACTGACTTTTACCGGAAGATTTTCGAGATAAGCATGTGGATATACAAAACCGAACTTTTCCTCGAGTGTCTGTCGGATATTCTCATCATATATCTTATTACTGTCCCATTCCCTGAAAAATTCTTCTCTCAGCTGTGCATCCGTCTGACCAAGTATCTCACCCTGTACCAGCTCTTCCATCGTCACTTTACGGATCAGAAATTCCGCATTTTCTTCTCTGCTGACCGTCATCTGGTTTCCAAAAATACCATACTCTGCCAGAAGTTCTTTCATTGCCGGATGGCGCACCAGTGCCGGAAGAATATAGGACCAGTAGCTTCTGGCTTCTGAACGCAGTCCCAGCGGGAGCAGCGTTTCTTCTGTGTCCATATAACGGGACACCATACGCAGAGCTGATTCTATACTGCCCATCGAACCTGTGATGATAAGCTTTTCTTTCGCTCTGGTCAGTGCCACATACAGAACCCTCAGTTCTTCTCCCAGACTTTCTCTCTTTAATGCCCGGCGGATGATCTGTTTCTGCATTGCGGATACGATCAGACGTCTCTCCGGAAAAACAGCATCCACACCGAAGCCAAGTTCCGGATGAATCAGAAATTTGGCATTGATGTCCTGGAAATTGAACTGTTTTCCCATTCCGGCTGCAAATACTACAGGAAATTCCAGTCCCTTACTCTTGTGTATCGTCATAATCTGTACTGCACCACTTCCTGCATCTGCCAGATTGACTTCCCCGAAATCCACCTCATACTTCTGAAGTTTTTCGATATAACGGATAAAATTAAACAGCCCTCTGTAGCTGGTCTTTTCATAATCCATCGCCTTTTCGACCAGCATATGAAGATTTGCTCCTCGCTGTATTCCTCCCGGCATTGCTCTCGCATAAGTGCCATAACCTGTTTCTTTAAGGATGTACATGATAAGCTCATGAATCGGTGTATACTCTGCCATATCACGGATTTTCTGAAGCTGTGCCTTAAATACTCTGAGTTTTTTTGCAAGACAGAGTTTTTCCTTGTCTTCTTCCAGGATTTCTTCTCTCTTTTCTATATAAGCACAGATACTGTCATAAATCATCCCTTTGGGATTTTCACTTCTGAGCATCGCAAGCTCCTGCACACTGCAGCCGACAATCGGGGAATAAAGTACACCTGTCAGCGGAATATCCTGAAGTGGATTATCGCAGACACGAAGATAATTCAGTAGTGTCACCACTTCCTGTGCAGAAAAATATCCTGTTCTGGAAGCTGAATAGACCGGAATTCCTCTGGAACTCAAAACCTGACTGAAGGTTTCTGACCAGCCTGCAGCACTTCTGAGAAGGATCACGATATCTCCATACCGAATCTCACGGTATTCCCCTGTCTCCTTGTCCAGAACTCTGTCTTTTCCGATCATTCTCTGGATCCGCTGGGCAATTGCCAGAGCTTCCATCTCCTGTGCATTCTTCATCCCCTGTTCATCCTCCGGGCCTTCTCCGTCTTTTTCTACGATAAGGACTTCTGTACGGACAAAATCCGGATCTTCGCCTTCAGGAAAAGAAGCTCCCGGATAAAGGGCATTATCATCGTCATAAGTAATTCCACCAAGATCTTCTCCCATGATCTGCCTGAAAATATAATTGACAGAAGCAAGCACCTGTGCACGGCTTCGAAAGTTTTTGTGCAGGTCGATTCTCTGCTCCTCACTGTCCTCCAGAGAATAACTGTGATATTTTTCCATAAAAAGTTCAGGTCTTGCCAGACGAAAACGATAGATACTCTGTTTGACATCACCTACCATAAAGATGTTCTTGCGCTTTGACACCCAGCCGGATACCATCGTTGTGATAAGTTCCTGTACAAAATTACTGTCCTGATATTCGTCCACCATAACTTCTTCATACTTCTCCGAAAGTTCCCGTGCCGCCTGTGTAGGAATCAGTTTCCCATCCACCTTCTCTACAAGGATCCGAAGTGCAAAATGTTCCATATCCGTAAAATCCAGAAGATTTTTTTCTCTCTTCTTTGCAGAAAAAGCTTCTTTGAATTTCAGGGTAAGTTCCACAAGTCCCTCCAAAGGTTCCCTTGCACAGGCGATCAGTTCCAGAAGAATCTCTTCTTTCTGATTGAAAAATTTCGTCACAAGCTCTTTACAGATTTCTTTTTCCTCATCACGAAGTTCTTTTGCCTGTTCCTTTTTGACTGAATTTACAGAACTGTCTCTCTTTGCCGGAAGTTTTGCAAAGGTATGACCCGCCAAAAGTTCTGCCATCTCGTCATAGTCATCTGCCTCCCTGCATTTTCTGACTTTGTTCCAGAAATTCAGATCATCCGCCAGCGCTTCCTCATAAAAATACGGTCCGTCCGGCTCTCTGCAAAGCTTTACAGCACTCTCTGCCAGCATTTCTGCCTGGATCACTTTTTCATCCAGAGTCTCCCACAAAAGCTGAAACCAGGTTGTCTCCCGAAGTTCCCTGACTGTCTCTACTCTGTAGACTTCCATACATTCCTCAAGCCATTCCTCCGGAAAAGGATGGCTCATCGCCGCATTATAAAGTTTATAGACCATATCTCTGATCTCATCATCAGATTTCCCTGAAGCATAGCATTCTACCAGACTCAAAAATTTCGGATCTGCTTTTTCGTATGCCTCCTCAAGAAGTTCTTTCATGACATCTTCTTTAAGAAGTTTCAGTTCTCCTTCTTCTGCCGTTCGATATCCAGGATCCAGTTCCACCATATGAAAATAATTTCGTATGATATAAGAACAAAATCCATCAATTGTTGTGATCTGTGCATTATGTATCAGCGTTGCCTGCTTCTGCAGATGTTCATTGTCCGGATTTTCGTACAGTACCTGATCTATTGCGCTGGATATTCTCTCTTTCATCTCTCCCGCTGCAGCCCTGGTAAAAGTCATGATCAGAAGGCGGTCTATATCTACCGGTCTTTCAGGATCCATGATCCTGCCGAGAATTCGCTGCACCAGAACGGCGGTCTTCCCGGAACCGGCCGCAGCACTGACCAGGATATTTCTGTCACGCAGATTGATGACTTTACTCTGTTCCTCGGTCCATTTCATTCCCATATCACTCCACCTCCTGTTCAAAATTCTTCCAGACATCCTCATCGGCAAACTGTCTCAGCCGACGGAATTCATATCCCGGAATCTTCCGGTCAAAACCGCAGCTTCCCTGATATGCACAGTACGTACAGGCATTTTGGTTTCCCATCTCATATGGTGAAGCATCTGCTTTTCCCGCCAGTATTGAATCCTGTACTTCTGTGATTTTTTTCTTCACATATTCATTCAGTATCCGAAATCTCTGAGGACTTGCCACCGAAGATCCTTTACGCAGAGCACCCTTCGTTGTATACGACAGCGGAAGCGATACAAAGGAAGAATCCAGTTTCCGGATCACATCCGGATCAGAAGACACCAGACCGTTCATCTTAAGCTTCTTCATGATTTCCGGATCCAGTTCATCCAGATCCTCCTGAACAGACTTCTGTATCATAGGATCTTTTACATTGTAATAAAAGATTCCCGCCGGCTCCACTTCACAGTCCGGGTATTTCTTCTGCTCCGCCTGCATGGCTGCATCCATGTATACCACAAGCTGAAGCTGAAGTCCATGATAGATGCTTACCAGATCAAAAGAGGTATTCCCTGTCTTATAGTCAATGATCTTGACGTAAACCCGGTTATCTTCTTTGAGGACATCCATCCGGTCAATCCTGCCGCCTCCAATCGATACCTCAAATCCTTCCGGCTGAAATTCTCCGTTCTTAAGCTGTTTCTGCAAAGCCCATACTGTCCTTCGAAGAATCCTTCTTGTACGCTCGATCATATAATGATTTCTGGAACTGCTCTGAAGAATCGTATTTCCATAGTCTGCTGCAACCTTATCCAGACATTCATCTGCAATCTCATCCCGCACTTCGTCATTCAGACTGCTCCAGTCCAGTTTCTTTCTCCGGAGTTCTGCCGCGAAATTTTCCAGAGCCTGATGAATGACATTTCCCATGTCCATTGCTTTGAACTCATATTCCACACGTTCTGTCACTGCCAGACCGTATTTCAGAAAATGTGCAAATGCACAGGCCGCAAAGCGTTCCAGCCGTGTCGCTCCATGCGGAGAAACTTCACCATACAGAGCCTTCGCAACACTCTCACTGATCCTGTCCTGTGGTTTTCGCAAAAATACGGCAGCTGTCAGTTTCTCTGCCATTTCTCTGTACTCTGGACTTCTCAGATACCAGCTGTACAGTTCCTGAAAAACCAGATCCGCGTCTTCGGTATTTTCCTCTGTAAGACCTTCCAGAAGGTATTCCATCGAAGTGCCTGGAGTTTCCAGAAGTTCCATCCGATCTTCCGGCTGGTCAGCCCGCATTTCCTTAAGCTTCGGAAACAGTCTTTTGATCGTATGGATCAGAAATGCCGGACTGTTCGCCTCGCCTTTTCCGTTTGACTGGCTGTACGAAAGTGATAAAAGTTCCTTTGGCTTTGTCAGATTCAGATACAAATAAAACCTCTGCATGTTCATCAGTTCTTTTGGCCCCGGCGCAAGTTCCATACCCTGATCTTTAAAGAAATCTCTGTCCATCTCTGTCAGGATACCTCCTGTCTGCGTATTCTTTGGTATATTTCCCTCATTCACGCCGACAAAAAACAACGCACGTACATCTTTGAGTCGTGTTCGTTCCATATCTCCGATAAGAACCTGATCCATACTCGGCGGGATCAGTGCCACTTTTGCCTGAGTCATTCCTGTCTCCAGAATCTGCTGAAATTCTTCCGGAGAAACTACTTCATCCCCAAGGATTTCTGCCATCTTATCAAGAAGTTCCATCATGATTCCAAAAATCTGGGCATACTCCTTTTCCATTGCCCTGTTTCCAATCTCCCGGAAATAAAGTTCCTGTGTCTGAAGCTTTTCCTGGATTCTGCTTTCTATGATAAATTCATACAAATAACGACAATATTCTTCCACTGTCTTTTTTTTACCGGAGAATCCTTCTGCGAGAAGCCCTACTTCCTCCACAAAACGTTCTCTGATTTCGTTGATCTCCTCAATCTGATCCGGATCCATTCCTCTGTAAATGCGAACCCATTTTTCCTGCCATTTCCTGCTTCCCCGGATACCAAGTGCGATCACATAATTTTCCAGCCGGTCTGCCTCACTTCGCAGAATATCCGACATTCCGCAGCGCAGATAACGAAAAACACTCTCATAGTTAAATCCACGGACCACCATCTCCAGTGCTGCACGAATACACTCTACAAATGGATTCATAAGGATTGAATGTTTTTCATCAATAAAGTATGGAATTCCGGCTTCTTCAAACACCTGCCCTGCCACATTTCCATATTCTTCCAGATTTCCTGTGATCACTGCGATCTGACCATAATGATAATTCTTCTCTCTCACCAGCCTGAGAATCCGTCTGGCAGTTTCCTCCATCTCTTTTTCCGGATCTTTTGCAGAAAAAATCCGGATCTCCTGCTGCTCCTTGTCATAGACTGCCTTATGATAGCGAAACAGATGCTGTTCCAGAAATTCAAGTGCCGGCGCGTCTGCAAAACGGGAATATCTTCCCGGTGCAACCCACACAGGTTCTTCAATCTCCTTCGTCAGCTCTGCGAGAGATCTGATCATTTTATGGCTCATATAAAACAGTTCATGTGGTTTTCCCATTGCCAGAAACTGTTCTCTGACATCCATCGTCACCGTCACCGAAACTCTGCTACAGACAGCCAGAAGCTCCCGGAGGACTTCAATCTGAATCGGGGTAAAACCTGTATAACCATCCAGCAGAACAACGCTTCCTTTCAGTTTCTCAGAAAACGGGATCTCCTTCGCAAGAACCTCAAGAACCTCCTCTGCCGTCATAAAATGTCCGGAAAGATATTCACGAAAAGCCTGATACAAAACCTTTACATCTTTAAGCTTCATATGAAGCAGTGTTTTTTCCTTACTTTCGCGGAGCATTTCGTCCAATTCCTCTTCCCGGATCTCATACTGCATAAATTCAGAGATCAGAGATTTTACTTCGTCCAGGTATCCCGGCTTTTTCATCTGATTTCTGAGGTAGACCAGTTCTTTCTGATTCATCTGGACCAGTTTCTGGAGAACCATATTTTTTCCGGTCTCCTCCATGATTCTTCTGGTATCTCCTCCTACTTCCTCAAAAACACGATATGCAAGACGTTCAAAGCTCAGGATATCAATATTCAGAACACCTCCATCCGGATGCATTTCAACCAGCGTCTTCTGCGTCTGCATTGTAAACTGCTCCGGAACCACCACATAATAGAAGCTGTCAGGATTCGCCGCGGCCTCCCGAATGATCGTTTCGTATGCGGTATTTGATTTTCCCGCACCGGAATTTCCTATAATAAACTGCAGGGACATATTTTTCACCCTTTCCCATTACCCTGACAACTGTCAGAACAAAATCGTTTGTAAAAGTAACATAAATCCACGCAGAGCTTAATAGGATATAAGGAAAGTATCCCGCAATGTGCTCTGCCAATATAAGTATACCGGGGAACCGTAACCGCGAATCAGGAGGCGCAGACTATGAGCTCCAAAACCAAAATCATTGTCCTACATATGAAAGAAGTTATCTACACCTGTATTTTTCTTCTTCTCCTTGTAATCCTGGGCGTACTGGTCTTTTTTATGTTCGGTCCCGGAAAAACAGTAAACACTTCACAAAAAAATGATTCCAGATACAACCCCGGCATTTACCGTACTTCCATACAACTCAATAATAATTCATTTGATCTGGAAGTGACCGTAGATGCTGACCGTATCCGTTCCATTCATCTGGCAAACTTAAGCGAAAGCACTTCTGCCATGTTTCCGCTTGTAGAGCCGGTTCTGGACTCTCTTGCAAGCCAGATCTATTCCACACAGTCACTGGAAAATCTCGATTATGCCAGTGACCGGCAATATACAGCCCAGCTGCTTATCCATGCCATCGAAGAAACCGTACAAAAAGCCGTTTCTTCCTGAAAAACACATTGAGGTGTGATAAATCACACCTCAAGTTCCTCAATCTGTTTCAGCCAGAGTTTTGCACAGGCATCACTCGGCATTCTTAAGTCTCCTCTCGGAGAAACTGCCACACTTCCTACCTTTGGACCATCCGGCAGGCAGGAACGTTTGAACTGCTGCATAAAAAATCTGCGATAAAAGGTCTTCAGCCATTTCAGTATCACTGCATCATCATATTCTCCGGCAAAGGCGATCTGCGCCATACGGAAAATCTTTTTGGGCGGGAAAGTCCAGCGGAGCATATAATACAGGAAGAAATCATGAAGCTCATACGGTCCTACAAGATCTTCTGTCTTCTGTGAGATCACGCCATCCTTCGGCGGCAGAAGTTCCGGGCTTACCGGTGTGTCCAGAATATCCAGGAGGATTTCGGAGAGTTTTTTATCCTCACAGGTATCTGCATAATATCTTACAAGATGACGGACCAGTGTCTTCGGCACAGACGCATTTACTGCGTACATGGACATATGGTCCCCATTATAGGTTGCCCATCCAAGGGCCAGTTCAGAGAGATCACCTGTTCCGATCACGATACCTCCTGACTGATTTGCAATATCCATCAGGATCTGTGTACGTTCACGTGCCTGACCGTTTTCATAGGTGACATCATGAACTTCCGGATCATGCCCGATATCACGGAAATGAAGATTTACGGCCTCGCGGATATTCACTTCTTTCAGCGATGCTCCAAGACATTCACTTAACTGACAGGCATTATTGTATGTCCTGTCTGTGGTTCCAAAACATGGCATCGTTACTGCCGTGATCTTTTCTCTCGGCATTCCAAGCATATCAAATGCACGGACCGTTACCAGAAGTGCCAATGTAGAATCCAGTCCGCCAGACAGACCGATCACTGCATTCTGACAGTGAATATGTGCAAGACGCTTCTTGAGTCCCATCGCCTGAATATTCAGGATCTCATCACAACGGCGTTCCCTCTCTTCTCTTATTCCCGGTACAAACGGTCTGGAATCAAACTTCCGGCTAAGTTTTATTGTCTCTGACGGAAGATTAAAATAAACCTCATTATAGAAAACATCCTGTCCCTCTGAAGCAATATCCGGTGCAAAACGGCAGGTTGTCATTCGTCTTCTCTCATTATCCAGTCTGTGGATATCCATATCTGCATAAAGTATGCCATTGACAAAGCGCCTGCTCTCCGCAAGAATTGTTCCATTCTCAGCGATCAGATTGTGTCCTCCATAAACAACATCCTGTGTGGATTCTCCCTCTCCAGCTGTCGCATAGATATATCCGCAGAGAAGTCTCGCCGACTGTGAACTTACAAGGCTTCTTCGATAAGAATCCTTTCCGACAACTTCATCACTTGCTGAAAGGTTCACGATCAGATTTGCCCCATGATAGGCATGTGCCACACTCGGCGGATTAGGAACCCAGAGATCCTCGCAGATTTCTGCTGCAACCTTAAGTTTCGGCATATCCTGACAGATAAACAGCATATTGGAAGAAATCGGAATATACTGTTCCGACAGTTCGTCTTCCATATCCTCATCAATGTAATCCGGAGTCTCATTGATCTCTTCCAGTTCTTCAAACTCATCCTCTTTTTCCAGAGCTTCAAGCTCTGCCTCAAAACCAAAATCCACATCTGTCCCGGCTGCCGCATCTGCACAACAGAATCCACAGTCCTCTCTACGGAAAGTCACTGTTCCGTCTACATTTTCTCCTGAAGTAAAATATCTTGCCTCATAGAATTCATTATAGTTCGGAATGTGCAGTTTCGGTACAAAACCAAGAACTTCTCCATGATTCAGGCCTGCCGCCACGTTATAAAGCTTGCCCTTGTATTCCAGCGGAAGTCCTACAAAGATCAGTGCGTTTACCTGCTTTGTCTCTTTTGCAATACGGAACAGCTGTTTTCTGGCTTCTTCCAGAAGATTTTCCTGCCAGAAAAGATCTCCACAGGTGTATGCTGTGATACATAACTCCGGAAAAACCATAACTCTGGCTCCCTCTGCCTCCATTTCATGAATCATCCTGATGATTTCAGATGCATTGTATTCACAGTCTGCAACATGTACATCCGGTGTTCCTGCCGCTACTTTGATAAAACCGTCTTTCATGTTCCTGTTCCTCCTTTATTTACATTGTCTGAGGATTTCTTTAAGTTCTTCTACGCTGAACACATAATTTGTATTACAGAAATGACAGTTCAGTTCCACACTCTTACCTTCCTGGATCATTTCATTTAATTCTTTTCTTCCAATACTGATCAGTGCTTTTTCTACTCTCTCTTTACTGCAGTTGCAGTAAAATTCTGTCGGGATCTTGTCGTTGATCTCAATATCGAAGCCCTCGAGCACCTGCTCAAGAAGACTCTCCGGAGTGTGTCCCTGCTCAAGAAGTGTTGTGACAGACTGAATTTTCTGGACATTTGCTTCCAGCCTGGCAATCGTCTCCTCCTCTGCAAAAGGCATAACCTGAACAATAAATCCACCTGCCTGACGTACAGTATTGTCCTTGTTCATCAGGACACCAAGACCCACAGCTGACGGAACCTGCTCACTTGCAGCAAAATAATAAGTCAGATCCTCTGCAATTTCTCCTGTCTGAAGTCCTACCTGTCCAACATATGGTTCTTTGAGTCCCATATCCTTGATGATCTGAAGAAATCCGTTTCCGACTGCACCAGCCACATCCAGTTTGCCTCTGGAATTTGCAGGAATGATCACATCAGGATTACCCACATATCCTTTTACTCTTCCTCTGGAATCTGCTGTTACCGTAATTCCCTCAATTGGTCCATCTCCCTTGACCTGAAGAGTCAGGATATCCTTATCTCCCTTCATCATAATTCCCATCATGGCTCCTCCTGTCAGGAGACGTCCAAGTGCTGCTGTTGCAACCGGGCTGGTATTATGATCTTTTCTTGCTGTCTCTACGGTTTCTGTTGTAACTGCCGCAAACGCACGGATCTGGCTGTCTGCTGCAATTGCTCTTACTATATAATCACTCATGAATCTTACCTCGTTTTCTATTTTCCTTTCTCTTTTGCGATAAAAAATAATCTCTCGCTGTTCTTCGATGCCGGTTTACCTGTATATGCATCATATACTGCCAGAAGTTCCATTCCTGACTCCCGGATCAGTTCTTCGATTTCTTCCTGTGGATATGCTTTCTGCCAGTGAACTTCCTCTGCTTTTTCATAAAGTCCGTCTTCTCTTGGAAGAAAAACTGCCAGTTCATAAACATTCAGACTATTTTCCGGATCATAGCTGTTGTCCCAGATAAAACTTCCCTCGTCCCTGTTTTCAGCAATCGTTCTGTCTCCAAGAATATCTCTGTATTTATGTACCGTATTCATATCAAACAGAAAGAGACCTTCCGGATCCAGATAATTATTGACCAGACGAAAAACCTGAAGAAGTTCGTCTCTGTCTGTAATATAATTCAGACTGTCACAGACACTTACCACTGCACGGACTGTTCCATACAGTTCAAACTCCTGCATATCCTGCTGAAGATACAGAATATCCTGTCCTGATTCCATCCGTTTTTCCATGGCCTCTGCCAGCATTTCTTCGGAGTTATCCACCCCAATCATATCATAACCCCTGTCTGCAAGCAATCCCGTCATCGTTCCTGTTCCACAGCCAAGTTCCAGTACCAGACCATCACTGATTCCATATGCTTTCAGATGATCTGTAATATAATCTGCCCATTCTTCATAATCAATATTATCCATGAACAGATCATAAACCTGTGCAAATTTCTCATATGCGCCCATATTTTTCTCCTAACTAAGATCAATCATATGATTTTAAAACTCAAATTCCCTGCCTGCTGTTTATTGCTTTTTGCAATTGAAGCAGGTAACTTACCTGATTCGGTTAAAAAGGCAGATGAGCTCCTCACCTGCCTTTTATTTCCCGCTGCTGCATTCACAGCAGATTCTCTTCAGTTTCTGAATTAACGCTGAACAGGCATATAGTATACGTCTGCTCCTTCACCATGCCAGTAGTAGCTTGTTCCATTTTCGTCGTATGCATCCTCATCACTGGTGAAGTTATATGTGTTTCCGTCAAAGTCAACCCAGCTTCCGTTTCCATCCGGTGTGATCACAAGCGGATGTCCATCAGAGTTGCGATAGATGGTTCTTGTCTCGTCTGTATTGGAAAGCTGCTCATCTGTAAATCCTGCGGAATTGGAAATAGTAGATCCTGAGTCATCAGAACTGCTGTCATAGCTTTCAGAGCTGTCACCACCTGCAGTTGTATCTGCTGCCGCACTGCTGTCAGTTCCCGCAGCTGCATCTGAGGCTGTGCTGTTGTCTGCTGTATTCGCAGCTGCATCAGAAGATCCCGTATTTGCCTTGTCCTTATTATCGGTCTGTGCAGAAGCTGCGGCCTGCTTCGGTGCTGCTTCTTTCAGAGAAGAATCCCCAAGGATCTGGAAAGAATCCACAGATGCCTTCACTGCGGAAAGAGCATCCTCTTTCTTAACAGAAGCTTCAATACTGTAATATTCGGTATCATTCGCAATGACTTTATGAAGTACATACAGACTTCCACTGCTCTTTTCTGTATTCAGCATCTTGGTTGTATAGGTATAAACACCGATACCATTGACATCCTTGGAAGCATAATCCTGAATCTCAAAATCAGTTCCCTCTGTCTTGTCCCCGTCTGCCTGCTCAAGAGAAGTAGCCATGTCCTGTGAACTAGGAATCACAGTTGCTGCCATGGTATCTGCTCCCTTGCCATGAAGAATCAGGATCTTACCCTCATCCGGAGATTCAAAACTAAGTGTATCTGTCTCGTCTGTCTTGTTTGCCCATGTTGCATCTGGCAGATTAATCGCTACTGATTTATCTGCTGATGTATAGGTTGTAGCCTGTACATTCGGGGCAATCGTTGCTGTCGGTGCTGGTGTCGCAGTTGCAACCGGAGTTGGTGTTACACTTACTGCAACAGATTCATCCGGATCTGTACCGCCAAAACCACAGGCGGCCATGAAAACAGATGCTGATATGGCAATTGCTGAAATCGCAAGTATTCTTTTGTTTCTCATAACATCCTCCTTAATATCGGTTATGATTATAGTTCATATTAAAACCTTTGTGCTATATTTTACAATTTTATTACAGGCATGTCAATGAATTTTCCCTTTTGTATTGTGAAAATCCCATGAACTATCATAATTTTTTTGTGTCAGTCTTTGATTTTCCGTAATCTGTCAGATATGTTTTCTGATGAAAACATGCAGGTTTACAGCCCCTTGTATTCATACATATGAAGCTCATGAAGCGCTCTTGTTGCTGTAATATATTTCGCCTGTTTTGCCAGTCCGTTTTGGGCATCTGCAGCAAAAATGCCAAATACCTGATCAAATTCCAGACCTTTTGCCAGATAAAAAGTCGTAACTGTCAGACCCTTTTTGAAATTCTGGCTGTCACGGTTCATATAAACAAGCTGATATTCCCCGTCCGGGTCCAGACTTTTCAGTTTTTCTTCGATATACAAATATGCCTTTTCTGCCTCCTTCTCTGTAAAGAGGATCAGTGCTTCTGTTTCATAAGCATCCCTCTTTGCCTCCCAGTTCCGGATTACTTCATCCAATGCGTCTTTAAGCTGTGCAAAGTTCTTCTCTTCTACCGGATCACCATGACGCTCAAAAAGTTCCATATCACAGATTCCGATGAGTTTGTTGGCATACTCTGCTATTTCCATTGTGTTTCGATAGCTTCGGTTCATAATGATCTTGCGGATATCCCTGCCAAAGATCTTCGGCAGGAATTTCAGGACATCCTGCTGTTTTTCTTCCATGGTCTGTGCTTTGTCTCCAAGAATCGTCATCCTGCACGGAAACAGTTTCCTGAGAAGTACATACTGGATCCATGAATAATCCTGCATCTCATCTACTACAACATGTTTGATGCCATGATGATTTCTGAAACGGAAAAGCGAATATTTCAGATAAAGAACCGGATAAACATCTTCATATTTCAGTTTTCTTTTTTCCAGTGAAGCCCTCGGAAGTGTCCTGTATCCTTCCTGTTCCAGGAAACGGCTGTACAGCACATAGCAGTCTCTCGTCTCATACATACGGTTAAAACGCTCAAGCAGTTCTTCCTTTTCTTCATCCGCAAGATCTCTGTCCCTCAGTGTTTCCACCTGGTCAATAAAATATTCTGCCACTGCTTCCATCCTTGAAAGAAGCGGAATATCCAGAAACTTAAAATAAAACAGATCTATGATATCTTTCTCAGAAAGCGTACAACCCTTATATTCTATATCTCTGAAGTTCATCAGTTCATCTTCCAGACCTAGCATATAGCCATCCAGTCTGCCCGCAAATTCTGCTGACTGCTTCTCTCTGTAAATTTCCTGAGATTCAGGCTGTAAAACTGTACGTTCTATCTGATCATATCTGTCTTCACAGTCAGAAACGATCCCCTTGAGTTCCCTGTACGCAAAAAGGTCAAAACTCATCTCCCGGATATTTTCTTCTCCAAGCTCCGGCAGGATATGGGAAATGTAATCTGCAAATACCCCATTTGGCGAAAGCACCAGAATATTTGAAGATTTCAGATTTTCCCTGTCGTGATAGAGCAGATAGGCGATTCTGTGCAGTGCAACAGAAGTCTTTCCGCTTCCGGCAGCTCCCTGAATTACCATAATCTTATCACTTGTGTTTCGGATAATTGTATTCTGCTCTTTCTGGATCGTGCGAACGATATTTTTAAGCTGTACCTCACCCTTGCTGCCAAGCTCCGCACCAAGTATCTCATCATCGATCTTGACATCGCTCTCAAACTCATAGAGCATTTTTCCCCTGCGGATCTTGTACTGCCATTTGGAAGTGATCTCTCCGTCAAAAACACCGGATGGTGCCTCATAAGATGCAGGACCTTTGTCATAATCATAAAAAAGCCCGCTGACCGGTGCCCGCCAGTCATATACCAGAGGACGGCTTCCTGCAGTCTCCGAAAGGTTCCCGATCCCTATATAAAAAAGCTCCGGTTCTTCATCCCTTTCATACTGAAAATCTACTCTTCCAAAGAACGGTGAATCCATCATCTTCTTAAATCTCTTGCGTAACAGAAACTGTTCTTCATTTGCATTCATCTGACGGAACAGAGCCTGCTGGTTATCATAATTCTCATAACCATACTCATCCATCTCAGTATAATTTTCCCAATAGTATTCATGCATATCCTCGATTTCTTTTTCACCCTCAAGGATTGCTGCATCTGTCTGGGCAAGACGTTTCTTCAGACATTCCATCACATGCTGCAGGTACTCTCTGCCATTTTCCATATTGCTGTTCATCATATACCTCCCTTTCCTGCCAGACTTTAAGCTCAATGTAATTTTTTTATTATACCGAAAAAGGCAGCTGTTGACAAGAGGTTACTCCCGCCAACAGCTGCCTTATTCCCAGTATCATGAACAAAGTTCTGAAGAACTGTTATCAAACTGACTATTATAAAGATCTGCATAAAATCCTCTGGCTGCCAGAAGTTCTTCGTGATTACCCTGCTCAATGATATCTCCGTCCTTCATGACCAGGATCAGATCCGCATCTTTGATCGTGGAAAGCCTGTGTGCGATAACAAAACTGGTTCTTCCCTTCATCAGATTGTCCATTGCTTTCTGGATCTGCATCTCTGTTCTGGTATCTACAGAAGAGGTCGCCTCATCGAGGATCAGAATCTTATTGTCTGCAAGAATGGCTCTTGCGATTGTGAGAAGCTGTTTCTGTCCCTGAGAGATATTGCTTGTTTCCTCATCCAGCACCATCTGGTATCCACCCGGTTGCTGCATGATGAAGTTGTGGATATGTGCTGCTTTTGCTGCTGCAATGACTTCTTCGTCTGTTGCATCCAGTCTTCCGTAACGGATATTTTCCATGATCGTTCCGGAAAACAGCCAGGTATCCTGGAGCACCATTCCAAACATCTCATGAAGTTCACTTCTGTTAAAGTTTCTGACATCATGCCCGTCTACCTTGATTGCACCCTTATTCACATCATAGAAACGCATCAGAAGTTTTACCATCGTAGTTTTGCCTGCGCCTGTCGGACCGACGATTGCAATCTTCTGACCATCCTGTACATCTGCAGAAAAATCATGAATAATGATCTTATCCGGGTTATAGCCAAACTCTACATGTTCGAACTGAACATTTCCATTCAGGCCTTCGATGGAATCCGGATTTTTTGGCTGCTGTACTTCTTCCTCTTCATCAAGGAATTCAAATACTCTCTCAGATGCAGCTGCGGAAGACTGCAGAAGGTTTGTAACCTGTGCGATCTGCTGGATCGGCTGGGTAAAATTACGGATATACTGGAAGAAGGACTGAATATCACCGACCTCGATGGAACCTTTGATAACAAAAATACCGCCGAGAAGTGCTACCATAACATATCCGAGGTTTCCTACAAACTGCATGATCGGCATCATCATTCCTGAGAAGAACTGTGATTTCCATGCAGATTCGTAGAGATGCCTGTTGTCTTTTTCAAATTCTTCCAGAACATCGTTCTCTTTATTGAATACTCTTACTACATCGTGACCACCGAAGTTCTCCTCGATCTGTCCATTGACGGCACCGAGATATTTCTGCTGTGCCTGGAAATATTTCTGGGAATGTTTCATCACTGCCTGAATGATAAACATGGAAACCGGCAGAATCAGAAGAGCAGCCAGTGTCATCCATACATTGATGGACAGCATCATGATAAATACACCGATCAAAGTTGTCACAGATGTGATAAGCTGTGTCAGACTCTGGTTGAGACTCATCTGCAGTGTATCCACATCGTTTGTTACTCTGGAAAGGATTTCACCGTTCGTTCTGCTCTCAAAGTAGTTGAGTGGAAGTCTGTTGATTTTCTTTGAAATATCTTTTCTTAAATTATAGGTTACATCATTGGAGATTCCTGTCATGATCCATCCCTGGATGAAGGAAAAGCAGGCACTTGCAAGATACAGCCCCAGTGTCCACAGAAGGATCATCCCGATCTTTCCGAAATCGATGCCTCCTGTTCCGTTTACCTTTGCAACGAGACCTGTGTAAAGTTCTGTCGTTGCTTTACCAAGAATCTTCGGTCCTGCGATGTTAAAAACAGTTCCTGCGACTGCAAATATAAATACCATTACAAAACGAAGTTTATAACGGCTCATATAACTGAAAAGCTTTCCCATTGAACCTCTGAAATCTTTTGCTTTTTCTGTCGGGCGCATTCCCGGTCCATGACCGCCCATCGGTCCACGTCGTTTCTGTTCACTCATGCCAATTCCTCCTCTGACAGCTGACTCATCGCAATCTGACGGTAAACTTCACAGTTCTTCATCAGTTCCTTGTGAGAACCAATTCCTGCCATATGTCCGTCATCCAGAACAATGATCTTATCTGCATTCAGAATCGTACTGATACGCTGTGCAACGATGATTGTTGTTGCATCCTTTGTATGTGCTTTCAGGGCTTTACGCAATGTGCTGTCTGTTTTGAAATCCAATGCTGAAAAACTGTCGTCAAAAATAAATATTTCCGGTTTCTTTGCAATTGCCCTTGCAATGGAAAGTCTCTGTTTCTGGCCTCCGGATACATTCGTTCCTCCCTGTGCGATCGGAGAATCGTATTTTTCCGGTTTTGTCTCGATAAATTCTACTGCCTGTGCAACCTCTGCTGCTTCTTTTACTTCGTCTGCTGAGATATCAGTCTTACCATAACGAATATTGGAATCAATCGTACCTGAGAAAAGAACTCCTTTCTGTGGTACATAACCCAGTCTTGATCTGACATCTTTCTGTGTCATATCACGGATATCAACTCCATCTACCAGAATACGCCCTTCTGTTACATCATAGAAACGCGGGATCAGATTTACCAGGGTACTCTTACCACTTCCTGTACTTCCGATTACAGCGATCGTCTCGCCTTTTTCGGCCTTGAAGGAAATATCAGTCAGGACATTTTCTCCTGCTTCCGGATAAGCAAAGCTTACATGATCGAATTCAATCGTTCCCTTAACATCCTCTGCCGGCTGAACCGGATTTTCCGGATCTGTGACGCTTACTTTTGTCTTAAGCACATCATTGATACGGAGCGCGGCTACATTTGCTCTCGGAAGCATAATGGACATCGCTGTGATCATCAAAAATGACATGATGATCTGCATTGCATACTGGATAAATGCCATGACATTGCCGACCTGCATACTTCCGTTATCTACCGCATAAGAACCACTGTAAATGATCAGTACGGATACACCATTCATGATCAGCATCATGGTCGGCATCATAAAGGTCATGCATCTGTTAACAAAGAGATTTGTTTTTGTCAGTCTCGCATTTGCCTCCTCGAAACGTTCTTCTTCATGTTTCTCCCGGCTGAATGCACGGATGACCGGAATACCTGTCAGGATTTCTCGTGTTACCAGGTTCAGTTTATCAACTAATGTCTGTAATACTGTGAATTTTGGCATTGCCACCTGAAACAGCACAAGAATCACTGCAAGTATCAGGCCGACTGCAAGTCCAAGGATCCATGTCATGGAAGAATCTGTCTGTAATACACGGATCACGCCTCCGATACCAAGGATCGGGGCATAGAGTACGATACGGAAAAGCATTGCCATGACCTGCTGTACCTGCTGAATATCATTCGTGCATCGTGTGATCAGGGATGCTGTGGAAAATTTGTGATATTCGCGGCTTGAGAAGGTGATAACCTTGCGGTACACGGCATTTCTCAGATCATGGCCAAGTGCTGCTGCCACTCTGGAAGAAAGGAACACTACGCAGATTGCACAGAGCATAGTGATAAGTGCCATGCCGAGCATCTTGATGCCTGACATCTTGATATAATGCATCTGAATCGCATCAACGTCTTCACCCATTGCCTCATATTCGCTCTTTACATAAGATACACCTGCCTGGGTAAGAATGGATGGCTGCATCTTGTCTATCTTCTCGCTGATATTTTCAGTCATGGAAGAAAGAGCCTCTTCCGGCATCATAGCGATTGCCTGCATCGGATCTGTTCCTTCGGGAATTCCCATCTGGGAGAGCATTTCTTTCACTTCATCACTTCCTGATGAAAAGCTTGCGGCAATCATCATCGGTTTTGCAAGAATGTCATTGAGTTCATCTCGTTCTTCAGATGTCACATCATTTTTCAGTACAAGATCATCTCCGTCTTCCTCATAAAAGGAATCTACGGTTTCTTTTTCATCATCATCCATAAACAGCTTAAGACTGTCCATGGAGGTCTTTCTGATTTTTTCAGGTACACTGTCTTCGATACCGCTCTGCTGGATTCCTACATTAACAATTTTGGATGTGTAATCCGGCAAAGACAAATCGCAGTATGCCTGAAGAAACAGAAGTGCTATGATCAGAATTACATAGCCGGCTGATTTTTTGAGATATTTCATCAGTTTGATCACTTTTGCTGTCCTTCTTTCTCTGTATTATTTTTTCCAGAGGATACTGGTATTTTTTCGATATTTTCTGTAATCTGTTCCAGGAATCTTCTCAGGAGACAAAGTTCAGTATCGTTGAAACCGTCCAGAAGAATTTTTTCGTTTTCTTCTACTTTTTTCATACCGTCTTCTTTTGCCTGTCGTCCTTTTTCGGTGAGGTAGATTCTGGATATTCTCTGATCTTTTTCATCTGCTTTTCTGCACAGGAATCCTGCTTTTTCCAGTCGTTGAACGGTTACATTGACCGTTGGCGGTTTGATTCTCAGTTTTTCTGCGATCTCGCGCTGGCTGAGTCCATCCTTATATGCCAGAAGTCCAAGTACCGGAATCTGTCCGGGATAAATGCCCAGTTCCTGCATCTGTCCAAAGCATTTGCCCATAAAGCGGCGGTCAATTCTCATCAGCATGGACAGATAGCTTGTCTTATGCTCTGCAGGGCAAAACTCTGCTTCTCCTTCTGTGAACAATTCTTCACCTCCGTAAAATATCTGTTTCATTTCATTAGTTGGCTATTAGTTAGTCGACTAATTGTTTATTATATTCATTTGCACAAAAAATGCAACCGTTTTTTGTTGATTTCACATAATTTTTATATTTTATTCCCTATAAATATTTTGCCTGGCTAACATTATATCCACGCCATATATAAAAGCTCCTGAATAGGAAACGGCTTCAGAATTTGGTGCTGATATTACATATCCCACGCCATATATAAAAACTCCTGAATGGGAAACGGCTTCGGAATTTAGAAATACTATGGATATTCTCAGCCTGTTAAATACATGGATAAAAAGTGCATAACTCGCTTACGCTCAGACAATGCACTTTTTATCCATAACACAGTCCGAAAATATCCTAAATATTTCTACAAATTCCTGCAGATGTTTCCTGCTCAGGAGTTTTTATGTATTGGCTGTTGATCTATATGTTATCAGCTCACGGTGTGGTACCACACCCCCGCCACGCTGCTGGATATAAAGTACGGTGATGGAAAAATAAAAAAAGAACTCCGGCAGGACAGAATC
>CAKRTP010000002.1 GCA_934402155.1 uncultured Blautia sp.
TTTGCGCTGGCAAAATTCTTATCGAATTTTCGAGAATCGTATGTGTTTCACTGTTTAGTTATCAAGGTTCTTTGTTTTGCTTGCCGTCTCGCTGACGACTTGATTACTTTATCATATCGCCGCCTGCTTGTCAACAATTTTTTCGTTTTTTTCAAAACTTTTCAAATTGTTTGATTTGTTTGTTCAAAAGAAGCAATTCTCTGCGACAGCTCAATTAGCATACCACTATAAAGTAGATATGTCAACACCTTTTTTAACTTTTTTATTTTTTCTCTTTTTGCAGTCATTCTTATTATAGAGGAAGCCCACGCTATTTTTTCCAGAAAGATTCCTGAATTTCCGATTTCTGCAAGGACTTCCCTCTTAATAATCCTATTTCCGTATAATAAACTGTATCGCGTCCTGAATCCAGGAAACATACACCAGTCTGATTCCTTTTATTTTTTCTGTGGAAGATCTGCATACTTCTGGTAAAATCACCGTTTCAAAGCCAAGCTTCTTTGCCTCTGCCACACGTTGCCCTGCCATACTCACCGCACGCACTTCTCCACTCAGCCCAATCTCACCAAAGGCAATCACCGAATCTGGTATAACGATATCCTTGCAGCTTGAAACTACTGCCAGCAAAATCCCAAGGTCAATTGCAGGTTCTGTCATTTTCATCCCACCTGCAATATTGACATAAGCATCACAGGACGCAAGATGAATTCCGACTTTTTTCTCCAAAACTGCCATTAACAAATTCACCCTGTTAAAATCTGTACCTACCGCAGTTCTTCTTGGAATCCCAAAGTTGCTCTGACAAACAAGAGCCTGGATTTCTACCAGAATCGGACGTGTTCCCTCCATAGAGCATGCCACAATCGATCCTGAGGTATCACTTGGTTTCCCGTTAAGCATAAATTCTGAAGGATTTTTGACTTCCTCCAGTCCTGTATTACGCATTTCAAATACACCAATCTCATTTGTCGAACCAAAACGATTCTTAACTGCACGCAGAATCCGATAAGAAGCATGCCTGTCACCTTCAAAATAAAGAACTGTATCCACCATATGCTCAAGCACACGGGGTCCGGCCACATTTCCCTCCTTTGTCACATGCCCTACAATAAAAATCGATACGCCCTGACCTTTTGCTATCTGCATCAGAATATTAGTAGATTCTCTCACCTGCGATACACTTCCCGGTGCAGAACTGATATCTTCACGAAACATCGTCTGAATCGAGTCAATAACAACAGTATCTGGTTTCTTTCTCTCAATCACTTCACGAATTGTTTCCAGGTTTGTTTCACACAGAAGTTGAAGATTTTCATTAAATTCTCCAAGTCGTTCTGCCCGGAGTTTGATCTGACGCAAGGATTCCTCTCCGGAAATATACAGCACATTACTGCCTGTCTGTGCAAGATTTCTGCAAACCTGCAAAAGAAGGGTGGATTTTCCGATTCCCGGATCTCCACCCACTAAAACCAGAGACCCGGGGACGATTCCGCCCCCGAGTACTCTGTCAAGTTCTCCAATTTTTGTCAGTTGCCGTTCATCCTCCGACAGCGAAATATCTTTCAGCCGAACCGGCTCCGGACGTTTTCCCTGAGTCTGAAATGAACCACCTCCAGACGAAGATACTTTCTTTGTGGAAACAGTTTCTTCCACAAAAGTATTCCACGCTCTGCATCCCGGACACTGACCCATCCATTTTGAAGATTCATATCCACATTCCTGGCAAAAATAAACAGTCTTTTTATTTTTTAGCATTTCTTGATCTCAACATGTACGGCCTTGTTGCTCCCCAGTTCTGCGCTGAAAGAAAGCTTTCCGCCAAGATTTGTTTTTATTTTTCCTGCCTCTGCTCCATCAATGGAAATTTCATATTCTGTATCCGCTTCCATCTCAACAGTAATCTGTGCATCTTCAGTGCCTTCTACATCAAAGCTCATACTGGAGCCATCCTGTTTCAGTGAAAATACAGCAGTTCCCGGTACAGATTCATATACAAACATTCCGTTTCTTTCAAGCTTTGTAATTTCTTTGAATGTCTTTACCTTATACATATCTCCCTGATGTGCGAAATCTGATACCTTTGATTTCTGAGATAATTCATAATTGCCAAAGCTAATACTCTGATTTTCTTCTGTACGGATCAGTTCCTTTATTACTGCCATAATCTTATGTCCTCCCAAGACTTTTCTGTTGTTTTACCTGATATCTGTGGTTTGTCACTCAATATCCGGTCTATTTTAATTATAACATTGACCCCTTTTTTTGACCAGTATCCTGTTTAAGATTTTATAGCTTTTTTAGATTTGATTTTTTCATTTTCTTCTGAAACAGAAACAAAACGAATCTCTTTCTGGTGAAGCTGGATTTTAACGATATCTCCTCGTTTGATTTTTCCTTCAAGAAGAGCATTTGCCATTGGATCTTCCAGCTTTGTCTGAATCGCCCTTCTCAATGGTCTTGCTCCATATTTGCTGTCAAATCCTGCTTCTGCAAGAAAATCTTTGACAGACTCTGTAATCTTAAGCTGAATATCAAGCTGCTCCTGACAACGTTTTTCCAGCTTCCTGAGCATGATGCCGACAATCTTCTTGATATGCGTTTTATTCAAAGGATGGAATACCATAATCTCATCAATACGGTTCAAAAACTCCGGTTTAAACAGACGCCGAACTTCTTCCATAACACCGGATTTCATTCTCTCATAATCCTGTTTTTCATCCTGATTTGACAGGAAACCAAGTTTCTTCGGCTCAATGATTGCCTGTGCGCCTACATTTGAAGTCATGATAATGATCGTCTGCTTGAAATCCACCTTTCTTCCATGTGCATCCGTAATATGTCCATCATCTAATACCTGAAGAAGGATATTAAATACATCCGGATGTGCTTTTTCAATTTCATCAAAAAGAAGTACACTATATGGATTTCTGCGTACTTTTTCACTGAGCTGTCCTCCTTCATCATATCCGATATACCCCGGAGGCGATCCGATCAGTTTTGACACACTGTGTTTCTCCATATATTCCGACATATCAACACGTATCATCGCCTGTTCACTTCCAAACACGGACTCTGCCAGTGCCTTTGAGAGTTCTGTTTTACCAACACCTGTCGGTCCCAGGAAAAGGAATGAACCAATCGGACGATTGGGGTCTTTAAGACCGACTCGCCCTCTTTTAACTGCCTGCGCAACTGCCTGTACAGCCTCCTCTTGTCCGATCACACGTCTATGCAATTCCTTCTCAAGACGTGCCAGACGTTTTGTTTCACCCTCTGTAAGTCGCTGTACCGGGATTTTTGTCCAGTCTGAAATAATATCTGCCACAGCTGCTTCTGTTACAGAATTTTTTCTCCGTATATTTCTTCGCTCTTCTTTTTCTCTGTATTTAAGAAGTTCCGCTTCCACATCCCGCTGACGCGCCTGAAGTTCCTTTGCCTTGGAAAGATCTGCCTGCTTAACAGCCTGCTCTTTTTCTTTCTGGATTTCATGAAGTTCTGCTTCCATTGCATCTACTTCTGGTGTTATCCGATACCCGCCAAGGCGAACTTTGGAAGCTGCTTCATCAATAATATCAATTGCCTTATCCGGCAGAAAACGATCATTTATATAACGCACAGACAGCTTCACTGCTGCTTCAAGTGCACTATCTTCAATTGCAACGCCATGATGCTGTTCATAATACGGCCGAAGCCCTCTTAAGATTTCCAGTGTTTCCTCTTCCGAAGGTTCTTCCACAGTTACCGGCTGAAAACGTCTCTCCAATGCCGCATCTTTCTCAATATATTTCCGATACTCTTCCAGTGTTGTTGCACCGATCAGTTGAATCTCGCCTCGCGAAAGGGACGGTTTCAATATATTAGACGCATCCAGTGCTCCTTCTGCACCTCCCGCGCCAATAATCGTATGGATTTCATCAATAAAAAGAAGAATTCCCTGATTACTACGCACTTCATCAATCACATTTCGGATACGTTCCTCAAATTCACCGCGATATTTACTTCCCGCCACCATTCCGGAAAGGTCAAGAACAACCACTCTTTTGTTTTTAACTGAATCCGGAACCATACCAGAAATAATTCTCTGTGCAAGCCCTTCTACGATTGCAGTCTTTCCAACTCCTGGTTCTCCTACCAGACATGGATTGTTCTTTGTTCTTCTGCTTAATATCTGAATCAGACGGGCAATCTCTTTTTCTCTGCCTACTACCGGATCCAGGTTGCCATCTGCTGCCATCTCTGTCAGGTCACGGCTATACTGATCCAGTGTTGGTGTCGTGGAAGTTTTGTTCCCTTTTTGATTTTTCCGCATCTGCAGTTCTTCCGGAATAGAATTTGGATCGATTCCTGTTGCTGAAAGGACTTCACTGTATAATTTCTGAATATTTATTCCCATCGTGTACAGAAGTCTGGTTCCCACACAATCGGTCTCTTTCAGCATCGCCAAAAGCAGATGTTCTGTTCCTGCCTGATTTTCCCTCTGCTTCTCAGCTTCCTTTACTGCCTGATCTTTTATTTTTTCTGCTCTCGGACTGTAACTGACGGACTTTTCTGCTGCGAGTACTCCTGATGGTGCGATCAGTTTCGTGATCAGTGATTCCAGTTTTTCTGAATCCACACCAAATTCTTCAAGAATCCTGCCTGCAGTTCCTTCCTGTTCTTCAAGAAGTCCTACCAGCATATGCTCAGTCCCAATATATGAATGTTTCCAGGATCTGGCCGCATTTTCAGCAATTCTTAACGCCGCCTTCGCCTGTCTGGTAAATTTTTCCTGCATTCCTGCCTGCCTTTCTTTTCTGTCATTCTATAGCTGTTCATTCTCTCTACATCTATGCCACCATATTTGTTCGCGATCCAGAACTATATTTTATTCTTCAATTCCATATTCATCAAAAATTTCGTCAATCAGATCATGAACTTCCGTTCTGGTAACATTTTTGCAGTATCCTCTTGCCAGTGCAACCATAAGATTCTGCTTCATCTCTTCCAGTGCTTTCAGCTTATTTACATCAACGGCAATGATCGCACCGCGCCGACGGTCAATCGTAACAAAACCTTCCTGTCTGAGCAAAGAATAAGCTTTATTCACTGTATGCATATTGATGCCAATCGTATCTGCCAACTGACGTACAGAAGGCAGGGGATCTCCCTCATGAAGTCTGGATGTGGCAATTCCCATAATAATCTGATTCATCAGCTGCACATAAATAGCCTCATCACTGTTAAAGTCTATTTCTATGACCATAATTCCAGCCCCTTATCTTTATGCTATGATGCTTTACAGCTTCTGTATGCTGTTTGTCAGGTACATATTCTGATTCCCATCTGCATCCTGCCTAATATCTGCATCATGTTATACATATAGTAGCACATAATCCGGATTTTGCAAGTATAATTTTGCCAGTCGAATTTCCTCAGACATTTTACAGTCGGATTTGCTTTTTTTACAGAATCACTGCAGAGTAATTCTCTGTAGTATAAGTAAGAAAAAAAACAGGCAATCCAAAGATCACCTGTTTCTTCAATTCTTATCCAATTATTTTTTTGAGCTGGTCTCTGTTGAGAACAAGATTGAATCCCATAGGGTTAACAACCAGTGCCTCTGCCTGTTCGATCATAATACTCGGAAGTTTGGCAAACGGCACTTTGGCAATACGAAGCCTCTTGCCTTTTGCAAATTTTTCAAATTCCAGTACATCAGAAAAAACCGGCTGGAGAATTTTACCTTCTTTATCTTTAAGGTACGGAATATTTATTTTATCCGGTTCATCTCCCTTTTTCTGCATGGCGATCAGAAATTCTGATTTTCTTAAATTCACAACCATTTCTTCTTCCAGTGCCCTTAAGTTTTTGTGTTCTTCCTTAGGTACCGGGCGACGAAGTTCCTGCATAAAATAGATACCGGAAAGCTGCAGTGTCGGATTGATCAGCGGACGCTTCTGCGGTTCCACATTACTGAGATCCGGTTTTCTTACGATCTTCTCCAGATCAATTTCTACCTGTTCGTCACCATCATTCCACATAACTGTATTTACACCGATGGCAAACAACAGACCGTACAGCCTCGGAAAATCTTTCTTCTCATAACGCATTCCCATGAGAAGGATTTTTTCTTCTACTTTCTTTTTGCCAAACTCCTTGATTGCTTCTTCTTCTGTAAAAAACCATGCCTGATCATTAAATGATTCTTCCCCACAGGTTACATAAGGAAGCTTCGTAGTCTGAGAGTATGCTACAAAAATATTCTCCCTTCCCTGAATTTCCTTAATTGTTTCTACTTCACTTGTTCCCATATTCTGTCCTTTCAGGCCTCGTCAATAGCCTTTCCTATGTCGTGGCGCATATATTTATTTGCGAACTGGATCCAGTCTGTCGCCTCGTACGCATTCTTGCGTGCTTCCTTAAGATTCTTTCCAGTTGCAGTGATTCCAAGGACACGGCCGCCATTGGTAACGATCTCGCCATCCTTGAATTTGGTTCCTGCATGGAAGCAGTAATAACCATCTTTATTCTTAAAGTTCTCGAATCCATGCATTGGAATTTCTTTTTCGTATTTTACCGGATATCCGTCACTTGCCAGAACAACACAGACCGCTGCATTATCCTCAAATTCAAGTTCAATCTGATCAAGAGTTCCATTGACACAAGCTTCCATCACTTCAATAATATCTGTTTTCATTCTCGGAAGAACAACCTGAGCTTCCGGATCACCAAAGCGGGCATTATATTCCAGAACTTTTGGTCCTTCTGCTGTCAACATCAGCCCAAAGAAAATAATCCCCTTAAAAGGCCGACCTTCTGCTGCCATTGCATCTACTGTTGCCTGATAGATATGCTCCTTGCAGAATTTATCCACTTCTTCTGTATAGAACGGACTTGGTGAAAAAGTACCCATACCACCAGTATTCAGTCCCTGATCTCCATCCTTGGCACGTTTGTGATCCTGTGCAGATGTCATTGTACGGATGGTCTTACCATCTACAAAAGAAAGAACAGACACTTCACGTCCGGTCATGAATTCCTCAACAACCATTGTATTTCCCGCGCTGCCAAACTTCTTGTCTTCCATGATCTCTCTTACTCCGGCTTCTGCTTCTTCCAGAGTATTGCAGATCAGAACTCCCTTGCCAAGTGCAAGACCATCTGCTTTGAGTACAATTGGAAATTTTGCATATGTATGTAAATAATCCAGTGCTTTCTGCGGATCGTCAAAATTCTCATATCCTGCTGTCGGAATTCCGTATTTTTTCATGAGATCTTTTGAAAATGCTTTGGATCCTTCCAGAATTGCTGCATTTTTACGTGGTCCGAATACCTTGAGTCCTCGAGCTTCAAATACATCTACAACACCGCCTACCAGTGGATCATCCATTCCGATGATCGTAAGATCAACAGCATTTTTTTCCGCAAAATCTGCAAGCTTCTCAAACTCCATTGCCCCGATTTCCACGCATTCCGCATACTCAGAAATTCCGGCATTTCCTGGTGCACAATAGATTTTTTCTACCTTTGGACTTTTTGCCACACTCCAGGCAATTGCATGCTCTCTTCCGCCACTTCCAACAATTAATACTTTCATATTTTTCGCTCCTCTGCAGCCAATCAATTATTTCTCTTCAATGATAACCTTACCATCCTGTACTGACACTCTGCCATTGGCGATCAGATTGATCGCAGCCGGCAGTATCTTCCATTCAGCTTCTTCCATAACACGCTTCTGAAGCACCTGGGGAGTATCTCCCTGATGTACTTCCACAGCTTTCTGAAGAATGATCGGACCTGTATCCGTACCTGCATCTACAAAATGAACTGTTGCACCGGTCACTTTGACTCCTCTTGTGAGAACCCCTTCATGAACACGAAGTCCATAATATCCTGTTCCGCAAAAAGACGGAATCAATGACGGATGAATATTAATGATACGATTTGGATATGCCTCCACGATCATCGGTGGTATTGCCACCAGATAACCGGCAAGTACAACAAGATCTACCTGATTCTGCTGCAATTCCGCCAGAAGTTCTTTATGAAACGCTTCTCTGTCCGCATAATCCTTTGGAGAAATGCATTTGGCCGGAATCCCCTTATTCTCTGCTCTTTCGAGTGCATATGCACTTTTATTGTTGCTGATCACAAGACCAATCTCTGCGTTAGTGATTGTCCCATCATCAACAGCATCCATGATCGCCTGCAGATTTGTACCTCCTCCGGATACCAGAACTCCAAGCTTTAACATAAGGTCACTCCCTTTTCTCCAGCCTCAATACGGCCTACCACATATGGAGTATCCCCCTCCTTGCGGATTGCTTCCATAGTCTTGTCTACATCCTCAGGCGCTACTGCAAGAATCATTCCAAGACCCATGTTAAATGTATTATACATCATTTTTTCTTCAATGTTACCTTTTTTTGCAAGAAGTTTAAAAACAGGGAGAACCGGATAGCTGTCCTTTTCTACGATTGCATGTGTACCATCTTTAAGCATACGCGGAATATTTTCGTAGAAACCGCCTCCTGTGATATGACTGCATGCATGAATTTTTACTCCCGCATCTTTGATGCTCTTAAGAGCTTTTACATAAATTCTTGTCGGTGCAAGAAGTGCCTCACCAAGTGTTGTACCCAGTTCATCATAATAAGTGTCCAAAGATTCTCTGGTCATTTCAAACACTTTGCGGACAAGTGAAAATCCATTGCTGTGTACACCTGTAGATGCCATACCGATCAATACATCTCCAGGATTCAGATTTTCCCCTGTGAGAAGATCTTTTTTGTCGATCACGCCAACTGCAAATCCCGCAAGGTCATACTCATTTTCCGGCATAAGTCCCGGATGTTCTGCTGTCTCACCACCGATCAGTGCTGCACCAGACTGTACACAGCCTTCTGCCACACCACTTACGATCTCAGCAATCTTCTCCGGATAGTTTTTGCCGCACGCAATATAATCCAGGAAAAACAGCGGCTCTGCACCTGCACATGCAATATCATTCACACACATGGCAACTGCATCAATTCCTATTGTATCATGTTTATCCATGATCATAGCAAGCTTCACCTTAGTTCCGCATCCATCTGTACCGGATACCAGTGTAGGCTCCTCCATATTCTTAAAAGAATTCATGGAAAAAGCTCCGGAAAATCCGCCAATTCCACCCAGAACTTCCGGTCTCATGGTTTTTGCAATATGTTTCTTCATAAGTTCAACTGACTTATAGCCTGCCTCAATATCAACACCTGCGTTCTTGTAATCCATATTTCCTGCTGCTAAACATATACCATCAGGTATACTCTCAGATGAATTGCTGCACTCCTGTCTCATACAGTTTTTCATCTAAAATAGCTTTTCCTTTCTTAAAATTTAATAATATTCCACTCCGTTTTTGTGGATTTATATTTAATAAGCCTTATATCCAACTTCCTGAAGACGAGCATCCTTCGTTTCTACCTGCTCTTTCAGTTCCTGGCTGTACGCTTTCAGTTTCTCAAGAAGTTCCGGATCTGAAGTAGCCAGAATCTTTGCTGCCAAAAGTCCTGCATTTGCTCCTCCGTTAATCGCAACTGTCGCTACCGGAATTCCGGATGGCATCTGTACAATAGAATACAGTGAATCACGTCCTCCCAGAGAGGTGGTGTGCATCGGAATACCAATTACAGGCATTGGAAAAATCGCTGCACACATTCCCGGAAGATGTGCTGCCATTCCTGCACCTGCAATAATTACCTTGAATCCTCTGTCTTCTGCACTTCTTGCATAATCAAAGAACACATCAGGTTCTCTGTGTGCAGAGATGATCTTCATTTCGTACTCAACGCCCAGCTTGTCAAGAATTGCTGCCGCTTTGCTCATAACCGGCATATCTGAATCGCTTCCCATTACAATTCCAACTTTTTTCATTGGTGGCCTCCTTTTTTCTATCCCAGGTTGATTCTACTAAGATTCTAAATTTGTGTCAACCAAATTCCATAAAAGAAATATTTAGATGTGCAAACTATTTTTGTACGCGCTGTTTCGTGCCCTGTTCACCTCACATCAAAATTCTTATTCGCATTCAAATGGTTTGTTAAGTTCTTCTGTTCCCGGAAGTACAAATCGACCATTCTCAATGATCGGAACGCTTTCACCATCTTCATCGATCACGCAGATACTTCCAAGTTCCTCATACGGAATTGTAATATCTGTATGACACCCGTAATATGCCATACTGATGTCCTCTTTTCGCAGTGCTGAGATTTCATTGTCCCTGGCAATAATCTCTCTTCCGTCCGGATTAAATACCGGAGTATCTTCTGACCAACTGTAGCAGGTATCACCCACCGCAAAATGAGGACCCATTTTTTCTGCGATCAGAATCGGAAGTTTATCTGCGATTCCATATTTATCAGCAGCAACATATGCTGTTGTATTAGTCCCTATCGCAAACTCGCCCATTGGAATCTTGGCATGGTGGAAAAGAATATTATCCTCTATATAAGCACGGTTTTCTTCTTCTGTATCAAAGTTTGAACAGCTGTAATCAATAACCTGTCCACAGTCAAATACCAGTTTCAGATTCTTAAACTGCAGGCCGTTGAGGTATACCTTTTTGACATGAAGAATTCCACCTGTTCCGGCAAGTACCGGTGAAGTAAACACTTCTCCCACCGGAATATTGACATCTGCCACACAGTTTTCAAAATTTGTCTGTTTTTTGATATCTTCCAGATCATGCAGATGAATGATCAGATCTGTCTCGTTTCCATCACGTCCCTTTACTTCTACCCAATGGCAGGTATCCAGAGTCTCAATGATCGTCTGCTGAATATTTTCATATAATTTGTAATCCAGAGTATTGATCTTGACGATTTCAGCAAAAACTTCCCTGAAATTCTCTCCAATCTCAGGAATAGGATAGGCAATGATCGTAAAACTGCGCTCATCCCCCTTAATGTAACGATTAACAATCTGTCCTGATTCATTATCAAGATCCACCTGTAATTTCTGCTGTGTTTCAGAAAGCATCCATGCATCAGACTTTGTTTCCGGTGCAAACGGTTCTTCACCAAAAGTTTCAATACATGCCGGTCCGCCATGTACTGCTGCCAGCTCCTTGTAATTTTCATAGGAATTCTGCATGGAACGAAGTTTACGCTGCACAAAATCACTGTCCAGGAAAAGTGCCTGATCCTGTCTGTGATCATAATCATACTGCGGATTAGCAATGCCTCCAGTGAATCCGATTCTTATATTCCCACGTTTATTGACTATATGTGACGCATGGCGATAGATAACCGGCTGCAGTCCCATCTCTCGAAATTTCAGGATCGCTGATTTTACCATTCGCTCAAATCCGAGATTATACCGGATATTGACAGTTTTTTTCTTGGTAATATCTTTTCTTCCATTGATAAAGCCGATACGGTATCCTTCTGTATATGTTTTCGCCATGCTGTCAATTTCTTCCTGCGAAAGACTATTCAGAAACTCTGCCACACCTCTCTCATTTGCAGAAACATATTCTCCATAAGAATAAAGATACTTCAGATCAGAAAGATCAGAATCCATAATGATGCGAACTGCAAAATCAAGTTTCGGATCAACCGCCTCTGCAATTCTCTGTTCTATCAGATCCTGACAATAATCATTAACATACGAACGCAAAATATCCTCCACGTTCTTTACCGTCGGAAGTTCACCGTCCTCAAAGGCAGCATAGATTTCCAGAAAAAGCTCTGCCGCAATGGTATAATCCCACCATTTTTTCTCATATGCATAGGCGATTGTCCCACGAAGTTCTGCATACAGAAAACAAAACGCCTTACCATATACGCCAAGCTTTTCTGCTGCATAAGAAGGATTTCCATAACAGGTTTCATAATTTTCCGGAAAAAGTTCTTCATAAAGGCCTCTGTTCTCCTGTGCAAGTTCTTCTTCCGTACAATCTGTTGTTTCTCTTTCAAGAATTGCAGCTGTCTTTTTCAGAAAAACGGCTGTCTTTTTGAAAAAATCTTCGAAATCCGGCTGTTTACTTTTTTCCGTGCATATCTCACGGATTCGGTTTTCTGCCAGATGATAACGTTCCATCAATAATTCGTCCAAATCATTCTTCCTTTCTGTTATTCATCAATAACATGACCAAGCTCTATATGCCGGTCTATTAATTTCTGCATATATTCCCATATTTCCCTGGAGCCCTCTGACGTATGCTCATTCCGCTTGTATATCTGACTTTTGCGGACACCATGCTCTGCCCAGCTTCTGCCATTGGAAGCATCATTTAAAAGCAGCGGCTGACAGTTATCCAGCACATGCGCAAATTTTGCCTCTGCAGTCTTGTATTCCTCAAATTCATCCCAAAGATCACGGAACCATTCTCCCTGATCCTCTGGAAGCATCCCAAAAATACGATCTGCTGCTTTTTTTTCTCTTTCTTCTTTTGTTTTGGCTCCTGCATCATCATATGCATAAGTATCGCCTGCATCAATCTCAACCAGATCGTGGATCAACACCATAGGCACAACCTTTGCAAGTTCTACTTCCTCATTGGAATATTCTTTGAGAAGGACTGCCATCAAAGCCAGATGCCATGAGTGCTCTGCATCATCTTCCTTACGGCTTGCATCTGCCAGATATGTCTGTCGGATAATGCTCTTGACCTTATCCACTTCAACAATAAAATCCATTTGTTTCTGTAATCGTTCCATTTCTTATACTCCCATCAAAAAAAAGGCCAGCCAGCCTACTGTGATCACTCCATTCAGAATCGATCCTACAACGCTGGTCCGATGCATACACTCTTCATCAGAAAAGCTTATAAGTCCCATGACAAAGCCGTATGCCGAAAGCAATACTGCAAACAGACAAATTCCGCCTACGATAAATCCGAATCTTCCCTCAACTATATAAGCAACCACCACAGATATTACAAACAGAAGGAGGGAAGCAATTGCCAGCCCCACTGACAGCTTCCCTTTACCTGGTTCCTTTTTCTTTATAAATGCATATCTATATCTTCTTGCCATAACGATTTCTCCTCAGATAATTACACACGGCAAAAGTCAGATACCCCAGTGCCGCTCCCAGTGTATTCAGCATCAGGTCATCCACATCAAAACATCCGACCTTCGCAATAAGCTGAATTGTTTCCACAAGAAGACTGAGCCCAAAGCCTGACAAAATGATAAAAAATCCACTGCGACATTTCTTCGCTATGACCGGAAGAATAAATCCATAGGGAATAAATCCAACCACATTTCCCAGAAGATTGGTAACAACCGCAAACATCCCCAGCTGTTCTCTGTAAACCCAGAACCGTCTGATCTCCACAAAGGGAACCAGATTGTATCTGTATACTCTTTCTTCTGCTGCAACTCTCCCATATTCTTCTGAGAAGAAGAGAAAGTAAACCAGCAGAAGAATATATAAAACAAACAGCATAGTCCCCAGATGTTTAACTCTGCGCTTTGCACTGATTTTTGACATACTATACTATCCTAACCTTGTACCGCCTCTGATTTTTATATCAAAATGTCACCTTTTCTTCTGAGAAGGCGCGCACCGCTGATGATCATCAGAACCCCCGCCGCAACTCCGGTAACAAGCGTGACAATTCCTACAGTAATACTGCAGGCTCCTGTCCTGGCTATCGTTTTATAGATTTTTTCGTTCAACTTTATTCCTCCTGAACATTCTTCCACTGACAAACTGTTTTATTTTTTTGCACCGTACTGAGCATAATATGCATCGATTGACTTCTTAAGATCATCATTGATAATGATCTCTCCTTTATACTCTCTATTATAAAGGTGCTCAATAACCTCTTCCATTGTTACAATAGCGTTTGTCTCAAATCCATACAGATCGTGAACTTCATCCAGTGCACATTTCACACCGCCTTTTCCTACTTCCATACGGTCAAGAGAAACCATAAGGCCAACAATCTCTACATCTGCAGCCCCTCTTACCTTCGGAACAGTTTCCTCCATAGATTTACCAGAAGTTGTGACATCTTCGATCATCACAACACGATCACCGTCCTGAAGCTTGCTTCCAAGGAAGCTTCCCTTATCTGCGCCATGATCTTTTTCTTCTTTTCTGTCTGAGCAATAACGAATTTCCTTACCATACAGTTCACTGAAAGCAATGGCTGTCACTACACTGAGCGGAATTCCCTTGTAAGCCGGTCCGAACAGCACGTCAAAATCCTCACCATATTTGTCATGAATTGCTTTTGCATAATATTCTCCGAGTTTCTTAAGCTGGGATCCTGTTACATATGCACCTGCATTCATAAAAAACGGGGATTTTCTTCCGCTTTTGAGTGTAAATTCTCCAAATTTCAATACATGGCTGTCCACCATAAATTCAATAAATTCCTGTTTATATGCTTCCATGATATCTAAACCTCCTGTATTCAGAGCAATGCCCTTTATTTAATTTATCCAAACATAGTTGTTGTTTTTTATAGTATCATAAAACCATCAACTATTCAATCCGTGGGGTCAGTTTCTTTTTCATAACATAAAAATAATATGGAATCAACGGAATCAATGCCGCGATCCATGCCATCGGGTCGGCAAGACATACTCCTGCAAAACTTGTCTTTCCTGAAACAAGTACTACAATCAGAGTCCTTGCCACCAATTCAAACACTCCGCCAAGCATTGGCACCAGCCCATATCCCATTCCCTGCAGCGCATTTCGGAACACGAAGATCGTACTCAGGAACGGATATGCCCAGAATACCGTACGGAAATAGATCACAGACACCTGAACAACATCTGTCTGGGACGGACTGATAAACAGATACGTGAAATATTTTCCTCCAAAATATACAAGCACCATTTCAATCGCACTCCAGACCAAAAGCATAATCCAGGAATAATTTACTCCCTGTCTTACTCTGTCCATACGGCCGGCGCCCCTGTTTTGTCCAACATAGGTTGCCATCGTCGCTCCCATAGACACAGCCACCATGCCAATAATATTCTGTATTTTTCCTGCTGCCGAAAAACCAGCCATATAAGTAGCACCGTAAATATTCACCGCACTCTGCACAATGATCGTTCCAATTGCAGTGATGGAAAACTGAAGTCCCATCGGAATTCCAAGGATCAGAAGCCGGCTCATACTGCCTTTACGAAGTTCAAAGTTCTTCTTGTTCAGATGAAGGATCGGATATTTTTTCTTGATATAAACAAGACAGCATACTGCCGATACCCCCTGAGCAATGACCGTTGCATATGCACAGCCTTCCACACCCATTCCCGCAAAACGGATCAGCACAATATCAAGGATAACATTGATTCCCGCAGAAATGATCAGAAAATACAGCGGGGATTTTGAATCACCCAGGGCACGCAGAAACGCCGCAAGTGTATTATATGCTGCTGTCACAAGAAGTCCCGCATAAATAATCCCCATATATCCGGCAACATCTCCCATCAGATCTGCCGGTGAATTCATCAGACGAAGGATTGGCACATTGAACGCCATAAATCCCACAGTCATCACTGCCGCAAATCCAAACATCAGATAGACAGACATTGCCACAAAATGCCTCATATCATCATACTTTCTGGCCCCAAACATCTGTGCCACGATAATCGCAAAACCACTGCTCAATCCGTTCAGCCAGCCTGTTACAAAAAACATCAGCGATCCTGTGCTCCCGATTGCAGCAAGTGCATCCACACCAATAAACTGTCCGGCAACAATAGAATCCACAATATTATAAAACTGCTGAAAAATATTTCCCAGAAGCATTGGAATCATAAACCGGATAATCAGTTTCACTGGACTGCCGACGGTCATATCATTTGTTCGCTTTTTTTCCACTTTTACTCCTCTTCCACAAAAAACAGGAAAAAGCCCTCCGCTCTTTCCTGCTTTTTGTAATCTTATGTTCACCTGCATTAGCTTTTATTTTACTGCTCCGATCAGCTCATGAATATCTTCCACATGCTGTTCCTGCATAAACTTCTCAATTCCTTCTGCAATTTCAACGGTTGCATAAGGGTTAAAGAAATTTGCAGTTCCTACAGATACAGCAGTTGCACCTGCCATGATAAATTCCAGAGCATCTTCTGCTGTTGCGATTCCTCCCATTCCAATAACAGGAAGAGATACTGCCTGCGCTACCTGATAAACCATACGAACTGCCACCGGCTTCACTGCCGGTCCTGACATTCCACCTGTCTTGTTTGCCAGTGCAAACGCTCTTCTGTAAATATCAATTTTCATTCCTGTCAGAGTATTGATCAGCGACAGAATATCTGCACCGCCGGCTTCTGCCGCCCTTGCCATCTCGGTAATATCTGTTACATTCGGACTGAGCTTCATGATAATTGGCTGTTTTGCATATTTCTTCACTTCTCGTGTGATTGCCTCCAGTGCTTTTGGATCCTGTCCAAAAGCAATTCCGCCTTCTTTTACATTAGGACAGGAAACATTGATTTCAAGGAGATCGACTGGTTCATCCGCCAGACGCTCTACAACCTCGCAATAGTCTTCTGTACTTTTTCCGCAGACATTCACGACAATCTTTGTGTCATATTGTTTCAAAAACGGAATATCTCTCCTGCAAAACAGATCAATTCCCGGATTCTGAAGGCCGATAGCATTAAGCATACCACTCGCTGTTTCTGTCACTCGCGGAGTCGGATTTCCCGGCCACGGAACATTGGCAACACCCTTGGTAACAACTGCACCAAGACGATTCAGATCTACAAACTCACTGTATTCGGCTCCTGAGCCAAAGGTTCCGGAAGCTGTCATAACAGGATTTTTTAATTCTACCCCTGCAAGAGTCACACCTGTCTTTATCATAACTCTACCTCCGTACTCAGAAATACCGGTCCGTCTTTGCAGACACGTTTATTATGCACCTGTGAGTGTGCATCGATCTCCCTGGATTTACATACGCAGGCAAGACAGGCACCAACACCACATGCCATACGCTCTTCCATGGAAATCCAGCATGTAATATTTTTTTCTGCCGCATATTCTTTAAGTGCACGAAGCATCGGAGTCGGACCACAGGCAAAAATCACATCTGCTTCCAGAGCCTGTTCTTTGATAGCATTCAAAACATTGCCTCTGGTTCCTGCACTTCCATCCTCTGTTGCCACATAGACATCCGCATAAGCTGCAAATTCATCATTCAAAAAGAGTTCATTTCTGTATCCGAGAACAGCCGTTTTCTGTGCCTTAAGCTCCTTTGCAGTCTGAAGCATCGGCGGAATTCCGATACCTCCTCCGATCAGGAATACTCTCTTTCCTTCTGCCTCTTCGAGTGGAAAGCCATTTCCGAGAGGACCCATTGCTTCAACTGTAATTCCCGGATGAAGTTTCGAAAATTCTTCTGTTCCAGTATTTTTGCCTGTAACACGATAAACCAGGCGGATTCTTCCGTTCTCTCTGTCAATTTCACAGATACTGATCGGTCGCGGAAGCAGTTTACTTCCATTTCTTGTGTACAGAGATAAAAACTGTCCCGGTCTGGCAGCTTCTGCCATGCGATCAGCCTGAAGCCACATACTGAAGATATCTTTTCCAATCTCCTCCTGACTCACAATCCTGAGACTTTCTTTTGTCTTTGTGCTCATCTGTTTTCCTCCAAAATTATCTTAGCGGTTGTTAAGTGCTCCGCTGATATCTTCAATCATCGCCTCAACTGCCTTACGAGATGCATCCGCATAATTCAGTTCGCCGAAAGATGCATATGCCTCCTGTTTGTATGCAGCAATAATTCCTCTGGAAGAGTTTACGATTGCACCAAGTCCATCTTTATTAAAGAAGTGGACAAGATCTGCACCTTTGCCACCCTGTGCACCATATCCAGGCACAAGGATAAAAGTTTTCGGCATCAGTTCACGAAGAACCTTACCCATCTCCGGATAAGTAGCTCCGACGACAGCCCCGATATAGCTGTATTCTTTGCCCATGTGATCTTCACCCCACTGTGCAACCTTCTCTCCTACCCACTCATAAAGTGGTCTTCCCTCAATTGTACGATCCTGGAATTCACCACTGGACGGATTGGATGTTTTTACAAGGATAAAAAGTCCTTTGTTTTCTTCTTTGCAGACATCGATAAAAGGTTTTACACCATCAATTCCAAAATATGGATTAACTGTTGCAAAATCTTCATCAAATGCAGCATATTTTTGGGAACCCACCTGAACATGTCCAAGATGTCCGACTGCATATGCTGCAGATGTGGAACCAATATCGCCTCTCTTAATATCACCCATTACTACAAGATCTTTGGATTTGCAGTAATCTATGGTCTTTTTGTATGCCTGAAGTCCCGGAATCCCAAACTGTTCATACATAGCTATCTGCGGTTTCACTGCCGGAATCAGATCATAAGTTGCATCAACAATACCCTTATTAAACTGCCAGATTGCTTCTGCTGCACCCTCCAGTGTCTCTCCAAATTCTGCAAATGCTTTCTCCTGGATATGCTTCGGAATATAGTTCAGCATAGGGTCCAGTCCTACAACGATCGGTGCATTTGTTTTACGGATTTTTTCAATAAGTTTGTTAATCATAACGGCCTCCTGCTAAAATTCTTTGTAATTATTTTGCTCTGCACAATTACATTATCAATAATATCATACACGAAATATTTGATTTAATAAAGTCTTTTTTAAATAACCTTGACAATTTTATCCACGGGATATATAATTCATGGCATAGACCGATAGATTCTTAATGTAAAATCACTAGTTTTTAGAGATTATATATTATTAATATAGTCTGTAAAATCTGGTGATTTTTGTCGTCAGATAGGCTTTTAACTTTTTATTTTTTATGGAGGTAACATCATGAACAAGGGAACTGTAAAATGGTTCAACGCAGAAAAAGGCTATGGTTTCATCACAGGAGAGGATGGAGCTGATGTATTCGTACATTTCTCTGCAATCAATGGCGAAGGATTCAAATCCTTAGACGAAGGACAGGCAGTAACTTATGATTTAACAGAAGGTGCTCGCGGAATGCAGGCAGCTAACGTTACAAAATTATAATTAACATCCGATACTTCAGGTTTTTTAACCATTAAATAAAAACCCCTGGCTTAACAGCTGGGGGTTTTTATTATTATTTCTTATTCGATTATTGTGTATCGGCTGAAAGTCCAGATACATAATTATCAATTGCAGAAGTATCCACAACTGTTTCTTTCACTGTAGAAGCTTCTTTTGCGGTCACTTTTGCATATGCAGAAAATCCAATCCATGCAACCATGGCCACACAAATCGCTACCCATGCAAGAATCTCCAATCTGTCGATCAGTTTTTCCTTTCTGGCTGTTTTACTGCGATTGTTTTTACTGGCTTTGTAACTATCTACTTTTTTCTGACTCATCTGCGAATCTCCTTTGCTGCATATAAACTCATACTTCCTGCATTATATCACAGGAAAATACAAAAGTGAAGTACCTTTCTGGTTTATACGGCAACGATCACACCTCCGTCATTTGCATACATACTGCTCACTCCTGCAGTATCCAGGATCACAATATTCTTTATACTCATTCTCTCTTTCAGTGCATTTTTAAGAAGCACTGCTCTCTCATGACAATTACAGTGAGAAATTGCAAGTATTTTTGTATCACTGTCCTTAGTCTTCTCCACAATCTGTTCCGCCATCTTTACCAGAGCCCTGTTGATTCCGCGTGCCTGATCCAACTGACAGATATTCCCCTCGTCAGTAGAACCCATAACCGGTTTAATCTTCAATGCACTGGCAACAAGTGCTTTCACTTTACTCAGGCGTCCGTTTTTGCGGAGAGTCTCAAGATTATCAAGAACAAAAAATGTATGCTGTCCGGCAATATAATTCTCTACCGTTTCAATCACTTTTTCAAATGAATAGCCTGCCTCCTCACATTCCTGGATCTTCATCGCAATCAGCGTCTGGCCTATAGAAGCAGATTTCGAATTAAAGACATGAATCTGTCTGCCAGGTTTCTCCTCCTCCAGAAGGTTTTTCCCCAGCACTGCACTGTTGTAGGAACCACTGAGTTCTGCTGAAAGTGTCACTGCATAAATATGCTCTGCTTCACAGTCAAATGCCTTCATATAACGTTCCGGAGACGGGCATGCTGATTTCGGGCATTCCGAAGATGCTGCTACTTTTCGCAGAAAATCTGCCTGATCAAAAGTTTCATCATCTATAATATTCACACCATCTACATTTAAAGTAAGTGCTACCGACTCAAAATGTTTGTCATTCTTCCATTCATCCAACAATTCACCGCAACTATCTATAACAATCTTATAACTCAATTATATCGTCCTCTTTCCCGTAATATGTAGTTTCGAATACCACATCTATATTAACATATAGACCATTGTTTGAAAAGAGTTTTTCCAAAAACTATATTCTTTTTTTCAGTTCTGTTTTATAATAGAAGCAATAGTAAACATAAAGGAGATTTTCAATGCTCGCACTCAAGATCAATACCAACAAAACTTTTATGCATAAATTGCTGATTGGGGACACCTTTGACGTATTTTCTTTGTCAGAAGCATCCATCACAACCTTCAACCAGTTTCATATAGACGGAAAACTGCATATGGATTTTTTCGACACGGATACCTCACAGCAGCTGACTGAAAACGGAAGTATTTACTCTTCATGGAAAGATATCAAACCTTACTGTTATTCTGTTATCCGAGGAAAACTTCCTCCGCTCCAATTCAAATTTGTCATGCAGCTCTCTCCCCACCAGATAAATTCTCTGTCTGACAACAATAAATTTTCTGTTGCCGGTCAGGAAATTTCAGATCTGTTTCTGAACATTCAGTACAAGAACAATGAGCTGTTTTGTACAACCGGTGTATTTTCCCAAATTTTTACATTTGATAAAACTTTCGAAACCCTGTGGGACAACATCATATTGGATTTTTTCACCCTTCATCAGATTGACTTTACCATATTATAATCTGTATAGGATATTCTGTCAGAACGCGGCATTTCCGTTTCTACCTGAAGCAAATAATATGCCATCATATCAATAAATTCACTGTTTGTCGGCTTATAACGCAACTGATATCCGGCAATCTCATTCATAGTCTCTTTATTGGATGCCCAACAGACATTGATCACTGTCCGGATATCATGTTCCACATTTACCGGTGTTGATTTAAACTGTTTTGCCAGGGATGGATATATATCTTTTGTTATTTTTATAGGATGATCCTGTATTTCCATAAACATTCTTACAGCTTCTGCCACATAGTAATAACCCTTATACTTCGAAGTTACTCCTAATTGTCGGATCAATCGATACACTTTTCTCATACTTTTTCCCTCCAGTTTTTATTTCTCCATATTATACGACATATTTTGCCTCATTTCTGTTTTCCTAGCAAAATAGTCTTTCCTCGATAAAAAAATACATTTACGGAAAAATATCTCGATTTTTCGACAAAAGCAATAGCAACATACAAAAATAGAATAAAAATTTTTATACCATTTGTCAATCATGAAAAAAGATTCTCGAATATGGTTTTTCAGTCCTCTTCCATATTCGAGAATCTCACGATTCCGGTGATTATTTTATTTTGCGATCATCATCAGAATATCATTGCTTCTCTGTACAAATTTTGTCATTTCATCCGGCGAAAGCTGCTTATGGCTGATCATAGCCAGATCATACAACTGCTCACAGATTACTGCCACATGTTCAGACTCCTGATTTTTTCCAAGGAATTGTACAAGCGGATGATTTGCATTAAGTACAAGTGTCTCCTGTCCACCAAACATGGATGGGTCCATTCCATACATATTGTACATCTTCATCATATCCTGCATACGACGACTTTCTTCGGAAAGTGTCATCATTGCAGCCACAGAATCATTCTTCAGATTTTCTACTCTGACTTCAAGTTTTTCTTTATTCAGGCTCTTGCGGAACAAATCTGTCAGAGTCTTTGTTGTCTCCTCATCTGTCTCTCCATCACCTTTAAGTTCATCTGTAAGATCAGCATCAATTCTCTTGAACTGAATTGTCTGATCTTTCTGCTCAAGATGAGAAATGAAAGCTGTATCAATATTGTGTGACAGAATCACTGCATTTTTGCCGGCTTCTTTGAACATATTGATATACTGGCTCTGCTGTACAGGGTCTGTCACATAGAAGATCGTTGTCTTCTCCGCTTCCTTGTCCCCGTCATTATCATTCTTCTCTTCTGCTTCTTTTGAGTCAGAAGATTCTTCTGTTTCTTCTTTTTTATTCTGCTCAATGCAATCTTTGAGCGTCATAAATTTGTTATCCAGATCCTTAAACAGAATGTAATCATGTAATTTCTCTGCAAATTTTGCATCCTTGATACAGCCAAATTTAATAAACGGGCTGATATCATCCCAATATTTCTCATAGGATTCGCGGTCAGTCTTGCACATACCTGTCAGCTTGTCTGCAACCTTCTTGGAAATATACTCAGAAATCTTCTGAACAAATCCATCATTCTGAAGTGCGCTTCTGGATACGTTCAGCGGCAGATCCGGACAGTCGATAACACCTTTAAGAAGAAGCAAAAATTCTGGGATTACCTCTTTGATATTATCTGCGATAAACACCTGATTGTTATACAGCTTGATTGTTCCCTCAATAGAATCATACTCTGTATTGATCTTCGGAAAATATAAGATTCCTTTAAGGTTAAACGGATAATCCATGTTCAGATGAATCCAGAACAGAGGCTCTTTATAGTCCATAAATACTTTACGGTAGAACGCTCTGTAATCCTCATCTGTACATTCATTTGGATGTCTCATCCACAGTGGATTCGGATCGCTTAAAGATACAGGACGTTTATTTATTTTCACTTTATCTTTTGCAGGTGAAACCTCTACAACTTCCTTCTCGCCGTTTTCATTCTCTTTTTCTTCTGTTTTTGCATCTTCATGAATATGCTCTACTACCACATCATCATCACGAAGCTCTGTCTCATCAATTGTCTCATATTCCTGCTCTGCATTTGCTTTGGACAAATAGATATTTACCGGCATGAAAGAACAGTATTTCTCTATCACCTCACGCATGCGATATTCATTACAGAACTCCAGACTTTCTTCATTCAGGAATAAAGTAATCTCTGTTCCTGGCACATTTCTGTCTCCATCCTGCATATCATACTCTGTACCTCCATCACAAGTCCAGTGTACTGCTGTTGCTCCGTCTTTATAGGAAAGTGTATCAATATGCACTTCATCAGCAACCATAAATGCAGAATAAAATCCCAGGCCAAAATGTCCTATCATCTGATCATCTGTAGTTTTATCCTTATATTTTTCAAGGAACTCAGTAGCACCGGAAAAGGCAATCTGTGTAATATATTCCTCTACTTCATCACCTGTCATACCGATACCATTATCAATAAATTTCAGAGTCTTTGCGTCCGGATCTACCACCACCTGAACAGCTGGTTTGTAATCATCCGGAAATGTATACTCTCCCATTACTTCAAGTTTTTTAAGTTTAGTGATCGCATCGCATCCGTTGGACACAAGCTCTCTTACAAAAATATCATGGTCTGAATACAACCATTTTTTTATGATAGGAAAAATATTCTCACTGTTAATTGACAAATTTCCATGTTTTGCTGCCATTAAAAACACGCTCCTTTGTTTCCTGTAGTTTCACTACTGATACTAATTTATTACTCTCCACCTATAAGTGGAAGTCATCTCACATCTGATATACTAATACCATTTCAAATAAAAGTCAAGAAAAAATTAGCACTCATTTAAAATGAGTGCTAACAATTCTATGTTTTATTTCTTTTTTCTTTTGTAATAGATCACGCCACATACAGCCGCCGCTGCGATGATCAGAATAACAACAAACGGTATAATCTCCGTAGGGTCATTTGTTTTTACTGATTTCCTCTGATTAGCTGCTGGTGTAAGATTAGTTCCCGGTGCTGTAACCTTCGCCTGGGATATACTGAATGCCACTTGTTTCGTATCCTGATTATTTGTATTTTTCCAACTCTCTCCGTTGTACTGCTGCTGCTGGAACACAACCTTCAAAGTATAATCCCCGCTCTTAGAAAGCCCAAAGCAGGCTGTATATGGTGCCTTATCCCATGCATTTGTATTAATTACAGTCCAGTTCAGCGGAACATAACGGGTATCCCCTTTCCTAGGTGAATTATTATCCATTCCGGCTCCCGCTGCTGTAAAGGAAATCTTTGACTGCGTTGTATATACTCCATTGACTTCGATTCCCGTGATTTTATTGTCATCTGCTGAAGCAGTCTTCGGTGTATAAGCACCTACATTTACTTTGACATAAGCTAACAAATCTATATTATTGTTATTGTCCACGCCATCCGGAAGTGTTACCGCTCCTTTGACTGTAAAACTCTGTGCTGCTGTATTAGAAGGATCATAGGAACAACCCTGAACATCCCAGGCAACTTTCGCCTTTGCCTTTCCACCGCTAGTCTCAATCACTACTGCTGATGGAAGGCGCAGCTTCTGAGCATCCTTTGCTGTACCGTTTGCAATCCCACTGATTTCCGATGGGTTCTGAATTTTGGTAAGAGAAACAGTTCCCTTAAGCACCTGAAAATATGCTTTAAGCACAACTTGTGTTGCTGCTGAAGAAACCTTTATATGTTCCTGATAGCTGTGTACATCCAGGCCATCTTTTGGTGCTACTGTAAATGTTGCTGCCTCTCCCGGCTGAAGAGTTAATGCCGAAACTGCTGATACAGTAAAATATTTTGCAGATGGCTGAATAATTGTTTCAGCCACATTACCATTATTAGTCACTGAAACCTGCTGCCCGCTGATTCCGCTGTAACCCTTTTTTGCACTTGCAAAATCAAGCGTATCCGTTGAAAGCACAAGACTGTGAATTGCTGTATCTACCGTAATTGTCGCAGTGATCACAATATTCTGCCCGGAAGTTGTATCTGTGATCGTAAATGCTTCCGTATAGGTGCCTGCTGTCAGATTGTTCTTCGGACGCACTGTAAATGTTGCTGTACCGCCATTTGCTCCTATATTCTGTGCTGATAATGAAACATCAAAATATCGGATTTCTCCCTGATCACTGTGAACATCTGATAAAACTGCATCTGCATCGCCTTCATTCGTCAGTGTTGCCGTCTTAGCCTGCGGTGCCTCTGCGTATCCCTCTACCACACTTCCAAAGTCTGCCGCGCTCAGATCTGCGATTACCTTACTCTCTGCCGGTGCCTCTGTCGGTTCCGGCGTCGGTGTATCCTCTGGTACCTCTGTCGGCTCCGGCGTCGGTGTATCCTCTGGTGTCTCTGTCGGCTCCGGTGTCGGTGTATCCTCTGGTATCTCTGTCGGTTCCGGAGCTGGTGTATCCTCTGGTATCTCTGTCGGCTCCGGGGCTGGTGTATCCTCTGTCATGATCATCCGTGCCTTAAAAGAAGCTTCTGCGCCTTCTTCTGTCTGATACGTAATAGTATCTTCATAAGTTCCAGGCTGTGTTCCTACCCTTGGTACGATCCATACCTGTACACTTTGACCTGCCTCCAGCGGTTCTGTGATATCCTGAACTGCAAAATGTTCCGGACTTATTCCCACAAAATTCAATTCACCTGTTCCGGTATTTTTGATTGTAACATACTGTACCTGTTCATCTTCCTGACCGGAAACGACAGTTCCAAATTCTGCAATATCACTGCTTCCGTCTCCAACTACTGCTTCTGCCTGATAAATCTTCGCTTCTGTATCTGCTGATTCAGAACCACCCTCTTCATAAGTTCCGTCTTCTGTTGCTTCCGGAATTCCTTCTACTGAAGAACTTCCTGCATCATCGGAATCCTGCTCATCATCTGCTGCATTGTCTGAACCTTCTTCCGGATAGAGTTCTTCCTGATATTCATTAGGGTTCAGTTCTTCTTCCGGACTCTCTTCTTCCTGATCCGCCTGAGATATCTCTGTATCCTCCGTTGCCGCCGGGATTCCCTCTACTGACTCAGAACCCGCCTCATCTTCTCCCTGTGCTTCAGGAATTTCCTGTACCGCTTCTGAATTGTTCTCAGATGCAGATGTATCCTGTTTTTCTTCCTCTTCTGAAGCCTCTGGATTCTTCTCGTTCTCTTCTGATTTCTGTTCTGCTTTTTCAGTAACAGTTCCTGTAATCGCTGTCAGGCTTCCGGTGAAACCCTTGTCTGTAAGCCCGGTGATCGTCAAAACAATTTTTGAACCTGTATCATCTTTTACTATCGTATATGTCTTTTCTTTACTCAGCTGTTTCAACTCCGGTTTTTCACCCTGCTGTTCTTTTTTTTCATCCTCCGATGTCTTTCGGAACCACGCATAACTGACGCTGTCTTCTGTCAGTCCTTCTGTCTTTATTGCCTGAAAATCTGCACTCAGTGTAGTTCCTTCCGTTGCTGCTCCCTGGATCTTTAATTGTCCATCCAACGCCGCAGCTGTAGCTGTATCTGTTGCAAATACTGTCACAGGAAGCAGTGACAACGCCATGAACACAGCCATTAAAATCGCCAGAAATCTCCTTCTATTCATAAGTTTTCCTCCTTTTGGGTATCTATTGCCATGCAGCCTCTTTACTGACAAAAACCCTCTTTATTACTATATTCTTCACATCTTGTACCGTCATTATAGCATGATACAGAAAGTCCATGTAATTTCTATTTTACATAATACCCAAAACGTAAAAACTCCATTCAGCCCAGCTTTTTCTGCTGTCAGAATGGAGTTTGCTTTTTTATCCGATCAAGAAATATCAGCCTTCCACTACAAGATATCCACCTGATGGAAGCAGGAATACTTCACTTGCATCTTCCAGTTCTTCATCACTCATTCCACTGATATCGGCCCCCGACTCATCGAAATATGTCCGAACTTCTTTTAATGTTTTTAGTTCCATTGCCATACAATCTTCCAGAAACTCCTCTGCTTCTTCATAAGAAACGGCAACTTCCTCATCAAAAAGCTGTCCCTGATTTTTCAAAAATGTTTCTACACTTTCTTTTGTATACATCACCCAACTACCTCCTCTATATTTCCCTTAGCCCGGATCAGTTTCTCCAAAATCTGCTCCACTCTCTCTGTCTGATAGGCCGCTGATCTTTTGACACCTGGTTTTGCATGCTTCATGGCAAAACTATATGGTACGGATTCCAGCATTGCTATGTCATTATATTCATCGCCAAACACAATACATTCTTCCGGTTTTATCCCAAGCAGTTTCTGATACTCTTTCAATCCTCTTGCTTTATTTGTTTCAAACGGAACAAAATCCACCCAGGCAAACCCTGATGTCACCACAGTACACCTGTCTCCGAAACGTTCCTGCCAGTAGCGAATAGAATCTTCCTGAATCCCGCCTCTTTCATAGACAGCCACTTTCATACATGGTTCTTTGATTTCATCAAAGCTTATAATATCTCTGCAGTTATTTTTTACCACGTTCAACATTAAATCCCGGTAATGCTCGGTCTTTGGCCTTATGTAGTAAAAATCCTTCGTGGAACAGGTGAATTCCGCACCCTCTTTATTATAGATTGCCTCTACAATTTCTCTGACCAGGGCCGGTGGAAAACTGTCCTGATAAAGCACCTTTTCGTTCTGAACTGCCAGGCCTCCGTTTTCACTGATAAAAGCCATCTCATCAAACACCGGTGCAAACAGACGCTTCATATTCGCATACTGTCTTCCGCTTGCCGCTACAAATAAAATACCAAGTTCTTTTAATTTTTTTATTAATGGAAAAAGTTCTCCCGGAAGACTCTGTGCTCCGTTCAGGAGCAGTGTTCCATCCAGATCACTTGCAACCAGTTTGATCATGATTCAATTCCTCATATATCTTCAGTAAATCTTCAGGTTTTTCGGCCACAATCTCAGCACCATTGCTTTCAAGTTCTTCCCTATCCCTGAAGCCCCATAATGCACCTATTGTATGCATATTTGCCGCCGTGCCTGTTTCCATGTCAGTTTTGGTATCTCCAATATACATACACTCTTTTGGTAGAACATTAAATTCTGCAGCAGCTTTGAGCGGACCATCTGGAGCCGGTTTCCTGCGGATCGCATCACTCTGTCCAAGTACCAGATCAAAGTATCCTGCAAACATTTTGTCAATCACTTTAACAGCTGCTATATGCGGTTTATTAGAACATACTGCAAGCTTCACCCCCGCATCTCTCAGTGCATGCAGAGTTTCCATAATTCCATCATACGGCACCACCTTATACAAAGGATCTTCATCAAATTTCTTTCTGTAAAGTTCTCTGCATTCTTCAAAATGAACGAGCTGTGGATCACCTGCATCTCTGAGACACCGGCGTACCAGCATATCAGCCCCCTCACCACTATAGTATTTGAAATTTTCTGTCGGCTGTTCTTCAAGTCCCATATTTCTCAGAATCTCATTGGCAACATATGCCATAGAATCCAGTGTATTTGCCAATGTACCATCCAGATCAAAAATACATGCCTTTATCATGATCCTATCCTCGCAATTCTATTCCATGTTTCTTTGATTCATAAAACAGTCTCCCCACCGGAAGCCCTACTACATTTGTATAATCTCCCCGAATCTCTTTTACATAGACTCCAAAACCTCCCTGAATACCATAACTGCCGGCTTTATCCATTGGTTCTCCCGTAGCTACATATCTCCGGATTTCATCTTCTGATACAGGATAAAAAGAAACATCTGTAGATTCTGCAAAAGTGATCGTCTTCCACGAGGCATCTTTTTGCTGTTCCATAATTGTCACACCGGTATAAACCTGATGTGTTTTTCCCTGAAGCAAAGTCAGCGTATTGACTGCCGCATCTTCATTCTCCGGTTTTCCGAGAATTCTTCCGTCAAAAGATACTATCGTATCTGCTCCCAGAATAACAGTTCCTTCCTCCATATCAAATCTGGATGCCACTGCCATTGCCTTCTGTAATGACAGTTCCTTTACAATGTCCTCCGGTTTTTCCTTCGTTATTTTCTCTTCGCTGTTACCGGGACATACCTGAAAAATCACACCGGCATTCGCCAGAAGTTCTCTTCTTCTTGGAGATGCCGAAGCAAGTATTATTTTTCTCATTTATAATGTCTTCCTTATATTTAATATCTTACTTTTCTTCTGTTACAGTATACCCTCTCCCCATCAAACTGGCAACTATCAAAATGGTAAAAACTCTTTTCGAAAAAAGATTAAAAAAAGTCAAAATAAAGTGTTGACAATAGCTTCTACTTCTGTTAGTATTATCAACTGTGAGCGGCAGTTAACCGCTTTATAAGTAATTGCTGATGTGGCTCAGTCGGTAGAGCGTCGCCTTGGTAAGGCGGAGGTCACGGGTTCGATTCCCGTCATCAGCTTTCAACCCTTGAGTGATTCAAGGGTTTTTTTTCTATCAAAAAAGATTAAAAAGAATTACTCAGGAGGGACAGAGATGGAGAACGAAACTGTTTCCAAAAATTTTATTGAGAACATCATTGACGAAGATCTTGCCGAGGGTGTTTATGATACCGTACACACCCGTTTCCCACCGGAACCTAACGGGTACCTCCATATCGGACATGCCAAATCCATTCTTTTAAACTATGGACTTGCCCAGAAATACAATGGCAAATTTAACATGCGTTTCGATGATACTAACCCGACCAAAGAAAAAAGCGAATTTGTTGAGTCCATTAAAGCAGACATCAAATGGCTTGGCGCTGACTGGGAAGACAGACTTTTCTTCGCATCTGATTATTTCCCGCAGATGTATGAAGCTGCTGTCAAACTGATTCAGAAAGGCAAAGCTTATGTCTGCGATCTGAGTGCTGATCAGATTCGTGAATATCGTGGCACTCTTACTGAACCAGGCAAAGAAAGCCCATACCGTAACCGAAGTGTTGAAGAAAATCTTCAGCTCTTTGAAGAAATGAAGAATGGCAAATATCAGGATGGAGAAAAAGTTCTCCGTGCCAAAATCGATATGGCATCTCCGAATATGAACATGCGTGATCCTGTTATCTATCGTGTTGCTCATATGACTCACCACAGAACCGGTGATACATGGTGCATCTATCCAATGTACGATTTTGCTCATCCGATTGAAGATGCGATCGAAGGTATCACTCATTCCATCTGCACACTGGAATTTGAAGACCACAGACCTCTCTATGACTGGGTAGTAAAAGAACTGGAATACCCGCAGCCACCGAAACAGATTGAGTTTGCAAAATTATACCTGACAAATGTTGTAACAGGAAAACGTTACATCAAAAAACTTGTCGAAGACGGTATTGTAGATGGATGGGATGATCCACGTCTTGTTTCTATCGCCGCACTTCGAAGAAGAGGATTCACTCCGGAATCAATTAAAATGTTTGTTGATCTCTGTGGTGTATCCAAGGCCAACAGTTCTGTTGATTACGCAATGCTGGAATACTGTATCCGCGAGGATCTCAAGCTTAAACGCCCACGTATGATGGCCGTTCTTGATCCGATCAAACTTGTGATCGACAATTATCCGGAAGGTCAGGTAGAATATCTTGAAGCTCCAAACAACATGGAAAACGAAACTCTCGGAACCCGAAATATTCCATTCAGCAAAGAATTATTCATCGAACGAGATGACTTCATGATCGATCCACCACGTAAATATAAGAGACTTTTCATGGGAGCGGAAGTTCGTCTCATGAATGCCTACTTTGTCACTTGCACAGGATATGAGGCAGATGATGACGGAACAGTACGTGTCGTTCACTGCACTTACGATCCTTCTACCAAAGGCGGAAACGCACCTGACGGACGTAAGGTCAAAGGCACCATTCATTGGGTTGAGGCTTCTAATGCCGGCAAAGCAACTGTTCGTCTTTACGAAAATATCGTAGATGAAGAAAAGGGTGTTTACAATAAGGAAGACGGTTCTCTTAACGTAAACCCGAACTCTCTGACTACGGTAACCGCTTATGTAGAACCAGCTCTTATGGAAGCCAAAGGATATGACAGTTTCCAGTTTGTAAGAAATGGATTCTTCTGTGCTGATATCCATGATTCTGAAGAAGGAAAACCGGTATTTAACCGTATCGTTTCTCTCAAAAGTTCATTCAAGCTTCCAAAAGCCTGATTTATCCAAAAAGGCCCCGCCGGTAATCCGGCAGGGCCTTTTAGCTTTTTATTATTCTTCCTCTTTTGTTTCTTCAGACTCAGATTCCAACTCTTCTTTTTCCGGAGCTTCTTCTGATTCTTCTTTTATTTCATTTTCAAGAGCAGTCTCTGCTTCAGACTCTTCTGCTTCTTTTTCGACAGCCTCTGAAACAGATTCTTCATTCTCTTCCCAGGATTCAAAGGACTCATGAACTTCTTTTTTGTCTTCATCCTTCTGCTCTTCTTCGAAGTCATCCTCAAAATCATCATCAAAATCGTCATCGAAATCATCGAGAGGTTTCTTGTTGAGAACCATTGATGCAACGACTCCTGCTGCTGCCGCCGCAACGGCTCCAACTGCAACAAATCCCCAATATTTGTTTAATTTTGCCATAATACCCTGCTCCTTTCATTTATCCGGCAGACCGCCAGTTTGTTCTTTATCGCAATGATTAAAATAATTATACTATTTTTTATCCCAAAAAGAAAGGGAAAAGTTTCGTATCTTATGTCTTATCCTCTGAAGTGCATTGTCGATCGATTTAGGTGTTTTTCCCATAATTTCTGCAATTTTGATATATCCATAGCCTTTCAGATAATAAGCCAGCACCTTGTTTTCCATCGGACTCAGTACTTTGTGGATCTCCTGTTCAAGATTTCTGGTGCTTTCCTGATCTATGATCACATTCTCAGGATTTTCCCACCAGAACCCCTCCAGTTCATCTGCCTCTTGTTTTTCACTAAGTGAAATATAAGAATTCAGCGGCATATGTTTCTGTCTGTTTGAATTCTGAATTGCACTGTAAAGCTGCCGATCAATACACATCCCGGCAAAAGTCCGAAAAGATGCTTCTCTGTCAGGATGATAGCTCTGCACAGCTTTGAAGAGCCCGATCATCCCTTCCTGTATCAGGTCATCTGTTTCTCCGCCGATCAGGAACATTGCCCTTGCTTTTTTTCGTACAAATCCTTTATATTTTTCCATCAGATAATCTGATATTTCATCCTCGCCGGATCGCAGTCTGGCGATCAATTCTTCATCTGTGCATTTTTCATACCGGCACATAGAGAATCTCCATTTCTTATTTGCTTTCTGATGCAAGACGCTGTCTTACGATCTCATAGGCAAGAACACCTGCTGCAACGGATGCGTTCAGCGAATCAATATCACCTTTCATAGGAATTGATGCAGTAAAATCACATGCTTCTCTTACAAGACGACTGACTCCCTCTCCCTCATTTCCTATCACAAGTCCAATCGGTCCTGTCAGATTCATTCGGTACATGCTTTCACCACCCATATCAGCGCAGACAAACCAGATACCTTTTTCTTTGAGTTCTTCCATAGTTCTTACCAGATTTGTAACTTTAGCTACTGGTGTATAATTGATCGCGCCTGCTGATGTCTTGGCAACAGTAGATGTCAGACCGACCGCTCTTCGCTTTGGAATGATAACGCCATGTGCTCCCGCCAGATTTGCAGTACGGATGATCGCGCCAAGATTATGCGGATCCTCCACATTATCCAGCAGGATCAGGAATGGTGCTTCACCTTTCTCTTTTGCCCTTGCCAGAATATCCTCCACTGTACTGTATTCATAAGCAGCAACCTGTGCGATCACCCCCTGATGCGCTCTTGTCTCACTGAGCTGATCAAGTCTTTCCTTAGACACATAATTAATGATTGTATCTTTTTTACGGGCTTCTCTTGCAATTGTACGTACAGGACCATCCTGGCATCCATCCAGGATAAAAAGCTTATCTACACATTTACCAGAACGAAAAGCTTCCAGTACCGCATTCCGGCCTTCTATCTGTTCACTCATAATTTATCCTCTCCGATTCCCATACGGACCAGTTCGATCATCCGTGTGTAATCTTCTTTCAAATATAAATATCCCATCAATGCTTCAAAACCTGTGGCCCTTCTGTAATCTGCCATGGTAGCATGTTTTGCCATCGTCGGAGAATGCGCATTGCGGCCTCTGCGATAAACATCATGTTCTTCCTGGGTCAGTTTTTCCTCAATCACTTCCATGATTGCAGACTGGGAAGCAGCTTTCACCAGACTGCTCGCTTTTTTGTGAAGCTGATTAACAGGACAGTTTCCTTTTCTGACAAGAATCGTGCGAATGATAAGCTCATAGATCCCGTCTCCAATATAGGCCAGGGTCAGCGGAGAATAACTCCGCAGATCCTGATCTTTCAGATGAAACAATTTCTCAAGCTGCATCAGATTCGTTTCCATTTTACACCCTCACGAGTATCTTTCAGTTCAATCCCCTTCTCAAGAAGCAGACCGCGGATCTCATCAGCTCTGGCGAAATCTTTTGCTTTTCTTGCATTCTGACGTTCCTGGATCAGGTTTTCGATTTCCTCATCAAGAATCTCTTCTTTTTTCTCTATTATCAGACCAAGAACATCACTGAGTTTTGTCATCATATCCAGAGTATATGCCGCAAATTCTGCTGAGCTTCCCTCCTGAACATTGGTATTTGCAAATTTAACAAGTTCAAAGATTGCTGCCAGTGCATCTGCTGTGTTAAAATCGTCGTCCATGGCTTCTTCAAATTTGGTTACAAACACAGTTTCTTCCTGCATCAGTTTCTTTTCTTCCTCTGTTACTTCCTGGACAGCGGCAGCTGCCTTTCGATCGCTAAGCCTTGCTGCTGCTTCTGTAATTCTCTCCAGAGCATTCTTGGAAGACTCCATCAGATCCGCACTGAAATTCAGCGGACTTCTGTAGTGTGCGTTCAGCATGAAGAAACGAAGTACCTGAAGATCATACTGCTCACTGATTTCACGGACAGTACGGAAATTTCCAAGAGATTTTGACATCTTACGATTGTCGATATTCAAAAATGCATTATGCATCCAGTATTTTGCAAAAGGAACTCCATTGCAGCATTCACTCTGTGCAATCTCATTCTCATGATGAGGAAATACAAGGTCCTCTCCACCTGCATGAATATCAATCTCCTCACCGAGATATTTCTTTGACATAACAGAACATTCAATATGCCAGCCTGGTCTTCCGTCGCACCATGGAGATTTCCAGTATGGCTCTCCTTCTTTTTTTGGTTTCCAGAGCACAAAATCCAGCGGATCTTCTTTCTGATCTTCACCGGATACCTGTAAAGAACGGAAACCGGACTGCAGATCATCAAGATTCTTGTGTGAAAGCTTACCATATTCTTTGAATTTCTTTACACGGAAATATACGGTTCCGTCAGCAACAGGATATGCATATCCTTTATCGATCAATGTCTGGATCATATCGATCATTCCATCGATTTCCTGTGTTGCAAGCGGATGAGTAGTCGCCGGTTTTACATTCATGCCAGCCATGTCCTTCTTGCACTCTGCAATATAACGCTGAGAAATCTCTTCCGGACTTACACCTTCTTCATTTGCTTTCTTGATGATCTTGTCATCTACATCTGTAAAGTTTGAAACATAATTTACATCGTATCCTTTGTATTCAAGATAACGGCGAACTGTATCAAAAATGATCATCGGTCTTGCATTTCCAATATGGATCAGATTATACACAGTAGGACCGCATACATACATACGAACCTTTCCTTCTTCCAGCGGTACAAATTCTTCTTTTCTTCGTGACATTGTATTAAAAAGTTTCATGTCTCTTTCCTCCGATATTATTTTATAATGTCAGGATCAGTCCCGGACTTCTGTAAGAAGACAGATTGCCTGAGAAGAAATCCCCTCTCCCGTTCCGGTAAATCCAAGTCCTTCTTCTGTAGTTGCTTTAACATTGATCTTTGATTCCGGGATTCCGAGAGCCTCTGCCATATTTTTTCGCATCTGTGGGATATGAGGTGCCATTTTAGGTTTTTGTGCAATGATCGTTGCATCAATGTTACCAACCTGATATCCATTTTCCCTGAGAAGCTCAGCAACATGGATCAGAAGCTTCACACTGGAAATCCCTTTATATGCCGGATCTGTGTCCGGAAAATGTTTTCCTATATCACCAAGAGCTGCGGCCCCAAGCAGTGCATCCATCACTGCATGAAGCAGTACATCTGCATCCGAATGTCCCAGAAGGCCTTTTTCCCATGGTATCCTGACTCCTCCGAGAATCAGATCTCTGTTTTCTGTCAGTTTATGTACATCATATCCCATTCCAACTCTCATATTTAATCTCCTTCTATCTTGAGCATTTTACAGACTCTCAGCAAACTGAGTCTCCGCCTTACATAGGGAGCCAGTTTCAGACTTTGCGGTATAATCTCCTCTGTCAGACCTATCTCATATACACTCTGTCTGCATCCAACTCTGTACATTGCACTTGAAAGTTCCTCTTCATCCGGAAGTTCTCTGATCAGATCAGCAATCTCATCCAGACAGGCTTCAAGCCTTGCCGGACTGACTTCGTCAAGCGGCTCCGGCATATTTTCTTCGAGAATTCCCTCCAGAAGGTTTTTATCTCCAAAGGTTTCTTTGAGAAGTTCTGTGTCATCCTCCCGTTCAGCACGGACTCTGCATCTGTCCTCGCGGATTGCCCGTGCAATACGCCTGTATTCCCTGAGAACGATCATCGTTCCTACTGATACTGTTTCTCCATGAAGAGCATTCAGCGGACCATTGATCACTTCCATTTCCCAGAGATGCGAAAGATGATGCTCTGCACAGGATGCCGGTCTGGAATTACCGACCATCTGCATTGCCAGTCCTGAAAGAATCAGTGCATACATCAGTTTCTCACAGCTTTCTTTATCCCCCTCCGCAATATCTCCAAGACAGGAACGTACCATCCTGAGTGCTCTTTCCTCTAATTTAATAATTTCATCACAAATATATTCATCTGTCAGCATATGAGCAATCTTCCAGTCCAGAAGACAGATATATTTCCCAATAATATCTGACACACCCGATGCTGTCAGCCGCTCCGGCGCATCTGCAAAAATATTCGAATCAGCATAAACCGCAACAGGTGGTATTGCCGGCACTGTTTTTTTGAGTCCATTCCATGTCATGGCTGCAACTGTGGATACAAATCCGTCCACACTTGCGGCTGTTGGAACGGAAATAAAGGGAATTTTGTACTGAAAAGCCACATATCGGCTGATATCATGGATTGTCCCTGCTCCCACTGCCAGGATCAGGTCGATATCCTCTTCCATATTATTCTCTACGATTTCAATCGCATACTGATCTGCAACAAGACCTTCTGCATCCAGTACAAGCACCTGACAGCGATCATAAATATCCTCCATGATTTCTTCTGTCGCCTTACATGTATTTGTATCGCAGATAAGGAGCGGAGAAATATACTTTTTCAGAAAGCCATCTGACATCGCTTCTTCCAGTTTCTCCACTGCTCCTTCTTCAATTAAAATTTCCTTTACTTCTATATGGTGATTCTTCCCGCACCTGCAAGGTCGGGCAAAGTCATCCGTATCGACTCGCATGTAATTTATTCCTCCCAATTTACTGACACTTCCGCCAGTTTATTACAGTTCGATATTATACATGATTTCATGCCAAAAAGCAACGCAGGCATATATGAAACCTGTGATTTACAGATTGAGATAATTATAAACCATACTGGAAATATTCCGGATGTTCTGAACTGCATCGCCGCCACTTTTCCAGCCTTCTGACATCACACATAAAATATATGTAGTTTTTGTTCCATATACAATCGCAATATCATGCTGATCCTCATCTGTTTCGCCTGTCTTATTTGCAATTACCACATCTTCTTTGATCCCTGCCGGAATCTTTTCTGTATTTTCCTGCTGCTTCAGAAGTTCCAGCATCTTTTGGGATGCTTCTTCACTGACACATTCACCTTTGTAGATACGCTCCAGAAGAAGCCCGCAGTCTCTCACAGAAGTCGTATTTCTTTCTCCAAGGCTGATCTTTGGTGAAGAAGACGGATGGAGTGTGCTCTGATAACTGGTTTCTGTATATCCTTCCTTTTTCAGATATTTATTTACTTTTTCTGCACCATCCAGAAAATCATGTTTTTCTGACTGCAGTCTCCCGAGCTCATTGCAGGATTCATTATCACTTACTGTAATCATATTAGCAAGCAGGTTGTCCACCTTTGCCTGTACCGTTTCCGCTTCTGCATCAGTTTTCATCTGCTTTGCCTCATTTTTCAGAACGAGATCCATATCTTGAAATGTCTTTGCCATCACAAATGCCTTGATCAGGCTTGCCGAATACATCTGTTCATCATTCAGAATGATTTCATCTCCTGTTTCCAAATCCTTGACATAAACGCTCCAGTTTCCATCATATTCAGATACTGCCGAAGCCAGCTGTGGCTCCAGATTTTCTATTCCAAGTGCATCAAGCCCCTGTACTTTACCAGTCTCATCTACCGGAAAACCATCCGGTGTCATTCCTGCCTCCTGCACAAGAACGCCATTCTCACCTCCAAAATAATATGTCCCGGAAAACATCTGACCATTCGATGTCATCTCAAGATCATGCGTGCCAGGCTCTGTGACCAGTTTTCCATTTTTATCAAAATAATAATAACCATTAAATGTCGTTCCATCTAACGTCAGCTCATCTATATATCTTATCTGTGGCGCTGCCGTCAGTTTTCCAAGGTTATTCACCATATAATAGCCATCAAAATTCTCCTCTGTCACAGTATCGTCTTCATCAGTTTCCTGGCATACAAGATTACTGATCTTTACAATATGAGGACTTTCTGCCCGATAGCATCCATCTGTATCATGATAATAAAATCCGTCAAGAACTGTGCCGTCAATCTCTGTTCTGTCAAAATAATGTACAGATGCCTCTGTATCCTTGCTTCCATCTTCCTTCAGGCAGTAAAACCCATCACTCTTCATAAGATATCTGCCGGATCCGTCTTTGATCGGACGGATCTGCGCCTCTTCTGTAATTGACAGAAGGCTGTCAGAAACTGTGTCTGCACTTACATTTACACTGGAAGTACCAACGCACAGACAGGCTGCCAGAAGCATTATTTTTTTATAGCTGCATCCAGATCTCATCGTCTTCTCCTTTTATAAATGAGCTGTTTTTTACTTTCTTCAACATACTTTTTGCGGACTGATTGTTCATAGTATACCTGAAATCCGACATATGTCAAGCATTCATCCTCGCTCTTCCATTCCTTCAGTGCCTCATCTATTACCGTTCCACTCCGTTTTCTTCTGTTGTTATCTGTTCCCAGAATTCACGGAGATTTTTTTCCACACTTTCAAGTGTACACGTCTTTACCGAGTACCACTCCCTCGGAAAAAGATTCCTGTATTCCCGATTCTGAAATCTTTCATCCATAAGAAGGATCACACCTGTATCATCTCTGGTGCGGATCACACGCCCCGCAGCCTGCAGTACTTTGTTCATCCCCGGATAGCGATACGCATAATCGAAGCCCGGCTCTCCCTTCTGATCATAATAGTCTTTCAGAAGTTCTCTTTCAAAACCGATCTGTGGAATCCCTGTTCCTACAACTGCCACACCGATCAGACGATCACCGATAAGATCGATTCCCTCAGAAAAGATTCCTCCCATCACACAAAAACCCAGAAGTGTCTTTTCGCCCTGTGCCTGAAATTTCCGGAGAAATTCTTCCCTCTCCTGTTCATTCATGGATGTCTGCTGACAGACACATTCTACCCAGTTAACTGAAAATTCTTCCTGATATACCTCAAAAACATCTTCCAGCAATTTATATGATGGAAAAAAAATCATATAATTTCCCTTTTTCTGCCAGGACATTCTTGCAATATATTCTGCGATCCTGTGATATTCTTCATATCCTCTTCTTGTATATTTGCTGCTGACATCACTGCATAATAAAAGACATCTCTTTTTCTCTTCAAAAGGTGAATTTACATACATTCCAAAATTTTCGGTTCTGGTACTCAGCATTTTTCTATAATACGGAAGCGGCAGAAGTGTTGCTGAAAAAAACACCGTACTTATTCCGCGGTCAAGACATTTCTGAAGGTTCGCAGCCGGATTCACGCAGAACAGTTTCATTCGAAATTTCCCGTCCTCGTCTGCAGAAACATACGTCACATAATTTTCATCCACCAGTTCTGAAATATTCAGAAACTCTCTCACTTCAAAATAAAAATCCAGAATGCCATCTGCAAACTCCGGCGATGTCGATTCTTCCAGAAGTTTATCTATCTCTCCCTGGATGCTCAGAAGCGATACCGGAAGTGTTCCTGCATTTTCAAGTATCTGACCGGATGAACTGCATTCGCTCTGCATAACTTTCATCTGTTTTGCCGCTTTTCCAAGCATACGGTATAATCTGCTGCTGTATGGTCTGGAAAATTTACGGGCATCCTCTATTTCTTCCTTAGATATCGAAGCACTGTACATTTCTCTTCCACGTTCCACCAGATTATGCGCCTCATCAATCAGAAAAATGTATTTTCCTTTCACGTTTTCTCCAAAAAATCTCTTCAGATAAACATCAGGATCAAATACATAATTATAGTCGCAGACTACTCCATCCATCCAGATTGCCAGATCCAGTGTCATCTCAAAAGGACAGACACGATATTTTTCCGCCTGTGCAAGAATAGTTTCTCGGTTAAACGTCTCTGTCCTTGTCCACAGTTCATAGACAGCATCGTTCACCCTGTCATAATGTCCTTTTGCATATGCACATTTCTGAGGATCACAGTCCATCTCGTCACAGAAACACATTTTTTCCTTTGCCGTGATCGTGATCGATTTAAAATGCAGTCCCTTTCCCCGAAGAATCTCAAATGCCTCTTCCGCCACAGTACGCGTGATCGTCCTTGCCGTCAAATAAAAAAGAGTTTCTCCGAGTTCTTTTCCTATCGAACGAACTGCCGGAAAGATTGCTGACATTGTTTTACCGATTCCTGTCGGTGCCTGGATAAAAATCTGTTTTTTTTCCGATATTGCATGATAAATTCCGGCAACCATTTCACGTTGTCCCCTGCGATATGGAAATGGAAATTCTAGTTTTTCCATAGAAGCATTTCGTTTTTTTCGCCATAAAAGCTGATAGGATACCCATTTATGATAGGCATCGATCAGGTTCTGATACCAGTTTCCAAGTTCTTCTCTGCTGATTGTTTCCCTGAACCTTCGTATTTCTTCCGTATCAAGTTGTCCATAAGTCATCTGGATATCAATACTTTTCAGATCATGTGCCTCCATATAGATCCATCCATAACAGAGTGCCTGTGCACGATGAACCCCAATCGGTTCTTCCAGACTGTCCAAACTCCGGTAGATGCCTTTTATCTCATCAACACATACTTTTCCATCCTGTGTAAAAATACCATCAGCTCTCCCCTCAACACACAGGATCAGATCCTCATACTCATTTTCTTTTTTCAGTGAAACCTCAGCCTGATAGGTACTCCCCATCTGCTTCTGGATTTTTCTGTGAAACCGGCTTCCTTTCAGCATTGCCTCTTTATCCGCTGATGTTGTGCCTCCACTGACCAGATCTCCGCTTCTCAAAATAAATTCCACCAGGTTCCGTACAGAAATACGGATCACCGGTTTTTTCATCTTATCTTCCTCAGTTCCCATAATATTATCATCCCCAGCAATTCTCCCATACATTCAAAAAGGCACATATCCTTTTGCCGAATATGTGCCTGCTTCAACTCAGATTTGTCATCTGGTTATGCTATTGCAAATTTATCCATAACCTTGTTAAATCTCTGACTCTCACCATAACATCTCACAGTCAGTTCACGTGTAAGATCCATGCTCAGAATCCCAAGAAGAGATTTTGCATCAATAATAATTCTGTTATAGGAAATATCAATATCAAAGCTGCATTTTCCAGCTTCCCTCACAAATTCCTGTACATCCTTGGTTTCATTTAATTTTATCTGTCTTTCAATCATATCCTTATTCTCCTCTGAACTCAAGTGCAAAAAGACCCGGTCTCCCGAATCTTTTATTTGCCATTAAATCTGTGTCAGAACAAAAATATCATAAATTGCTTTCAATGCAGTCTCAAAATCTCTGTTTTCAACACCAATGATAATATTCAGCTCACTGGAACCCTGATCGATCATCTTGACATTGACATGTGCATGTGCCAGTGCTGCAAACACTCTTGCTGCAGTTCCTCTCTGTGACTTCATACCACGACCTACAACTGCGATCAGAGCAAGGTCAGATTCCATCTCTACAAAGTCCGGCTGTACTGCTCTGTGGATTCCGGCAATTACCTGCTGTTCTTTTTCTTCGAACTCATCCTGATGAACATAAATTGTCATGGTATCAATGCCAGATGGAACATGCTCAAAACTGATTCCCTGATCTTCAAATACCTGAAGAACCTTTCTTCCAAAACCAACTTCACTGTTCATCATGGATTTCTCAATGTTAATAGAGCAGAAGCCCTTCTTACCGGCAATACCTGTGATCACATATTTCGGTTTGCGGCATGTACTCTCCACGATAAATGTTCCCTTATCATCCGGACGGTTGGTATTTCGAATATTGATCGGAATTCCTTCTTTACGCACCGGGAAGATTGCATCCTCATGGAGGACAGTCGCACCCATATAAGAAAGTTCTCTCAGTTCACGATAAGTGATGGTTTCAATAACAGCCGGATTATCAACGATCCTTGGATCTGTTACCAGAAAACCAGAGACATCTGTCCAGTTCTCATAGAGGTCTGCATGAATTGCCTTGGCTACCAGAGAACCTGTAACATCAGAGCCGCCTCTGGAAAATGTCCGGACTGTTCCGTCTTCCATTCCGCCATAGAATCCTGGAATAACTGCTTTCTCACATTTCTGAAGACGTTTTGCAAGAAGCTTATCTGTCTTGTCTGCATCAAAGTTTCCATTCTTATCAAAACGGATTACAGTTGCAGCATCTACAAATTCATATCCAAGATATGCAGCCATTACTTTACCATTGAGAAATTCTCCTCTGGATGCCGCATATTCTGTACCTGCCTGTGCCTTGAAATCAGCTTCAATCTGACGGAACTCTTCTTCCAGAGAAAGATCCAGTTTCAGACCCTTGATGATCTCATAAAAACGTTCTTTGATCTCATTGAGGATTCCTGTAAAGTCAGCACCTGCAGCAGCCTTATCATAACATGCATATAAAAGATCTGTTACTTTGGTATCTCCTGAGTATCTCTTACCTGGCGCAGACGGCACCACATAACGTCTGCTTTCCTCACTTTTGATGATATCCCCTACTTTTTTGAACTGTTCAGCGTTTGCAAGGGAACTTCCTCCAAATTTGACAACTTTTTTCATAATATTTTTCACCCTTCTGTTATTCCTCGGACAGCTTTTGCACTGTCATAATCTGTTGCAAATCTGTTTTATATTGTATTGAAAAGCAGAAGGTTTTGCAAGTATTTTGTCGAAAAATCAAAAAAAAACTACTATGCACAGTACTCACGGAGGATATTTTCAAGAGCAGATGCACTGCTGGTATGGCATCGACATACCGGAATAGATTTTCTTTTTGCTTCTTCAACTGCACAGTTTACCATCTTGTGGGAGACCGTGCTTGTAAACAATATCAAAAGGTCCGGTGCACCGATTTTCTTCTTCATGGCACCTTTTTCCTTAGCAAATACCTTTGCCTTACATCCAAATCCCCTGCAGATATCCTCATACTGACATACCATTCTTTCATTTCCACCTACGATCACAACGCTCATTTACTCACCTCTTGTTTGTTATTTTAGACTAACTTGTTATTTTAAAATAAAGCGGCTCAACAGTCCGCTTTATTTCATTGGTTAGGTTACGCTAACTTTCTAAATGCATAGTATCATAGTTTTCTTTGTCTGTCAAAGGATTTTTTCAGTTCTGTCACATCACAGACAAAAAGAGTATTATTTTTCACCTGGAAATGTATATCTTTTTCCCCATAGGCAATCCCATAAATCCTGTCCGGATTCTTCTGATATCTCGGACGAGGATCATTTGCAAGCACTTCCATCAGTGCCTCTCTCTGCGACTGTGGAATCTGTCTCAGCAGTTCCTCCGGGAATTTTACTTCCAGAGTATGCTCCTCTATGTTGTCTGTAAAACCACCCTTTGCTTCCGGATGACTGTCCACATATGGAAGATATGGTTTAATATCATAGATTGGTGTTCCATTCATCAGATCGGCCCCCGAAATATGCAGGATCGGTCCCAGTTCCGAATGGTATTCTATGCGTTCCAGACATACCGATGACAATCCCAGATTATTCGGACGAAACGGAGATCTGGTTGCAAACACTCCCATTCGTGTATTTCCTCCCAGTCTCGGAGGTCTTACTGTAGGTGACCAGTTTTCACGCACTGCTTCGGAAAACTGCCAGATAATCCAGATATAGCTGTATTCCTCCAGCCCCCTGAATGCTTCCGCTACCCTGTATTCCGGTTCAAATACGATCGTTGCTTTTAACGCTTTCAGGCGATTACTCTGATGAGGAATTCCAAATTTTGTAGGAAAATCATTATGTATCCTTGCTATGACTTTCATATTATTTTGTTCTGACATTTATTTTTCTTTCACCTCAGCCATCCAGCTTTTCAATGCTTTCATCCGAACTCTCGCATCCATCATTCCCTGTTCATATACACTCTGTATCACATCAAGATCTGCTTCCATCCTGCTTATATTCAATTTCTTCGAAGGCTGTATCACAAACACCTCCCCGGCTTCCTCCAGACGGTGAATCTCTTTAAGTGACTGGTTATATACATTGTGTCGTTCTTTCAGCGCCCTGGCAAATTCAGGATATTTATGATATTTCAGTTCTGCCATCTTTGGATTCTGAGGTGTCTTTACATAACCCTTATGCTGTGTAAGGATCACAACATTTTTCTCAAAGCCCATCCTGCGGAACGCCTCCACCGGAATACTGTCCGTGCAGCCACCATCCAGAAGCTTCATTCCCTGATAATCTACAAGCTTCGACACATATGGCATGGAAGCGGATGCTCTAAGGACATCAACCTGATTCAGCATGTCTGTGATCTTTATGTATTCTGCCTTTCCAGTCTCTACGTTGGAACAGGTCGCATAAAATTCTGTATCTGATTTCAGAAATGCCTCATAATCGTATGGATCCAGTCTTTCCGGAATATCATGATAGCATAACTGTTTTCCAACCACTTCCCCTGTATGGATCAGATTCCACATACTCATAAAATGCTTATCATTCCTGTATTTTTTTAAATATCTGATACTTCTGCCCTTCTGTCCTGATACAAACGAACATCCGTGAAGTGCACCCGCAGATACTCCGATCACACCGTCAAAGTGCAGCCCCTGCTCCAAAAACACATCCAGCACACCCGCGGTATAAATTCCTCTCATTGCTCCGCCTTCCAAAACCAGTCCTGTCTTCATTGTTGTCTCACCTTTCTGTTTTCCAGCAATTTAATACTGTATCATATGCTTCTCTAAAACTTACTCCTGCCTCTTTTGCAAGGACAGCTGTACTTTCATACTCCGGATAACATCGTTCTGTTCTATTCGGAAGTATGCAGATCTTCACCTGTGCTTTTCCTATAGGAGTCTGAATCTCTTCTTCTCGACGTCTCAGAATCGTCCGTTCCAGTTCACTCCGTCTGATACCGATTGTTGTTGTCTCTGTAAAAATAATCTCTTCCATTCTGGAAATTTTTTCTTTTTTGCAGAGAACCACCAACTCATATGCCGGTCTGTTTTTTTTCATAAATACAGGTGTATAATGAACTTCTCTCGCACCATTCTCCAGAAGGATCTGCATCACATGTCCCATTGCCTCGCCGCTGCAGTCATCAATGTCTGTCTCCAGACGCCAGATATGGTCTGACTCCTGATTTTCTGTCTCTGCCGGCTGAATCAGCATCGCTCTTAGTATTCCCGGGCATCGATACTGGCGTTTGCCCGCCCCGAGCCCTGTTGCAAGGATCTCAAAATCTTCCGGAAGTTTCTCAGAAGTCCGGACTGCTGCTACGACTGCTGCCCCTGTCGGAGTGACCAGTTCTCCTTCGATATCTGTGATCTTAATTTTAAGATGATGTGTCTGGGCTACATTTACCACAGCCGGCACCGGTACAGGAATCTGACCATGCTGACAGCGGATAAAACCAGTTCCGTCACAGAGCATCGGTACAATAACTTCTGTTATATCCAGATCATCCAGACACACTGCGATTGCCACAATATCTACAATCGAATCTATTGCTCCGACTTCATGAAAATGCACTTCTTCCACTGGTACACCATGAGCTTTTGATTCCGCCTCTGCCAGAATCTCAAAAATTCTGATTGCCGTCTGTTTTGCTCTTACGCTGACGGAAGAGCCTTCGATAATCGCCTGTATCTCCTTCATCCCACGATGTTCATGTCCATGAAAATGTTCTTCGTGACTGTGATATTCTTCCTGGTGTTGATACTCATGTATATGCTTTTCATCAGAATGTCCATGAAGATACTCCATATCATGATCATGATTATCCTGTTCCAGGATCACAGAAAAATCACAGGCATCAAGTCCTGACCTGACAACTCTTTTTATTTCCGTTCGAAATCCCTGAATTGGAAGGCTTGATAAAGCTGCCTCAAGACGTTTCTGGTCTGCACCAAGATCAAGAAGTGCAGCGGCCGTCATATCACCACTGATTCCTGAATAACATTCCAAGTATAAAGTTTTTCCCATAATAACTCCTATTATTTCTGTGTCTCTCTGATTGCAAGACGGTTGATCTGCGTTGCAATGTATCCTGCACCATAGCCATTATCAATATTTACCACCGCAATTCCATTTGCACAGGAATTGATCATCGTCAGAAGTGCCGAAAGTCCATGCATACTTGCGCCATATCCCACAGAAGTCGGAACCGCGATCACCGGTTTATCCACCAGACCACCAAGAACACTCGCAAGTGCACCTTCCATTCCTGCTACTGCAACAACACAGTTTGCCTCCTGAATCACTTTCAGGCTGGAAAAAAGTCTGTGTATCCCACTGACGCCAACATCGAAGATTCGCTCTACCTTTGCGCCAAAATATTCAGCTGTCTGTGCTGCCTCTTCTGCGACCGGAATGTCGGCTGTACCTGCGGTACAGACTGCAATCTTTCCTATATGTTCTTTTTCTTTTTTTTCTATTTTGATGATATGTGACAGTTCATCATACTCAACTCCCGGAAGAAGATCTTTTACCAGTTCATACTGATGTCTGGATGCCCTCGTTCCAAAAACTTCTCCATTATCCTCATACAGCTTCTGAAAAATACGGACAAAATGTTCGTCTGCCTTTCCACTGCAAAAAATCACTTCCGGAAATCCGGAGCGAATCTCTCTGTGAGAGTCCAGCTTTGCATAATCATCCATTTTCTCAAATGGTCCTTTTCGAAAATAATGTTCCGCTTCTTCCAGCGTAATCTCATTTCTTTTAAATCGAGTTAATATTTCTCTTGCTTCCAAAAAAACACCTCCTAAAAACAAAGGAGCATGCAAGATGCATCCTCCCATCTGTTACTGTATATGATACAAAATCATACCGCCTTTTTTGTCATATCCGGTATCCCAGAGTTCTTTCAGTGAAAACCATTTATATTCCCCGTAGGAAACTGCTTTTACCTGTAAATCATCCTCTGTTTCTCTGTAACCGGAAAGGATAAACCAGTGCCATATGTAATCCTCCAGATGACCGTTTTTGTTCTGATGCTTCAGCATCAGGTATGGAATCGGGCTGTTGCTGTCAATCTGCCTGCAGACAGCATCCTTCGCTTCCTCATAACTGTGTGTGCCATGAAAAGCTTCCATTTCCAGAGTTTCTTCTTTTACATCCCGCAGATATTCTCCAAAGCCCTCCATAAACAGCTCCAGGGTATCAATCCCATTCGGCCTTGGACAGAGATATGGCTTCATAATATATGCAAAATCATGATATTCTTCCCATGTGATCTCCTCAAGATCATGCGGATACAGCTTGTTCATTCCTGATCGGCGGGCAAAATAAATACAGCTCTCACAAGCTGCCACTGCACCGCATCCCCCATCTCTCATCGCGATCTCCGGAAATAAATCCTGATTTCCACCATACGATTCTTCTACAAAAAAGTAATCCAGCTCATTCTTCTTATGTAAATTGGTCTGCATCACCGTTTTCCCCCTCATTATCAGTACTGACTCAGCACCATTCAGATAACTATACCATATTTTTAACTAAAATTAAATACCGTTGCATGAAATTGCAATGTTTTTATATATTCTTTGTTACTGTGAACGGAGTGAAC
>CAKRTP010000003.1 GCA_934402155.1 uncultured Blautia sp.
ATCTCATTGCTGACTGTCAGTCCGCTGTCCCGTGCTTTGAGATCATATCCGTCCAGAGGATATTTAAAACCTTTTAAGGTCAGTCCACAGACGTTTCCATCCAATGGAAAAAAAGATACATATTTTCCAAACTGTTTTTCTTTCTTAAGGACAGTCCCGCTTTCGATCAGACACATGTAATTGTATTTATCTGCCAGGACGACCTGTACACCTTTTGCTCTTCCCAGAATCAGAAGGCCAAAATTTGCCATCAGATGGTCAATGCGGTTTCCTGTTGCCCCAAGGATCATGATCTTCTTTGCACCATGTTCTATCGCATAATTCATTGCAGACTGCGTATCTGAATCATCTTTTTCCGGTTTCAGTCTGATGACTTTTGTATGAGTGAGGGATTCCATATATTCCATCCCCTCAGCAGAAAGGCTGTCAAAATCTCCCACAGCAATATCCGGCTCCAGGTCTGTCCCCATAAAAAATCCAACACCACGGTCTGCTGCGATCAGGCAGGTGTTTTCTGTTTTATTTCTTTTTAAAAAATCGAGGGCAAAATCTTTTTGGATATTGCCCCCGCTTACGATGATCGTATCTTTCATGTTATTCCTCAATTTAATCTGTTGCTGGAACAGTTACTTTAATCTCTCGCTGATATCCTGCATCTTCTGCTGGATTCTCTGCACATTTGATTCAAGATCACCGTTAAACACATAAGAACCTGCCACAAGGAGGTTTGCCCCTGCGCTCATCGCTGTTTCCAAAGTAGAATCATTAATGCCTCCATCTACCTGGATGTCTACATTCAGTTCTTCTTTATCAATGATCTCTTTAAGTTCCTGAATTTTCTCTGTACATTCCGGAATATATTTCTGACCGCCAAAGCCAGGCTGCACTGTCATAATAAGAACCATATCCACATCTTCCAGAAGATGGCTGATATCATTGACCGGAGTTGCCGGTTTGATGGAAACGCCAACTTTGACACCTGCATCGCGAATCAGCTCGATCGCGCGTTCCAGATCCTCGCATGCCTCTGCATGCACTGTAATGGAATCTGCACCACATTCCACAAAATCCTGAATATAACGCTCCGGCGCACTCACCATAAGATGCACATCAAAAAACATCTTTGATTCTTTGCGGATAGAACGTATTACCGGCATTCCAAAAGAAATACTCGGAACAAAATCTCCATCCATAACGTCAATATGGAGCCATTCTACTCCCTGTCTCTCCAGTGTCTGAATCTGTTCACCCAGACGGTTAAAATCCGCTGATAAAATAGACGGGCACAACTGATATTCCATTTAATATCTCCTTTTCTCTTTCAATTCTTCATATAACTTAAGATAATCTTCGTATCGTATACTGCTGATCTCGCCTTGCTCAAGAGCCTCCTTTACCCGACATCCCGGTTCATGGATATGACGGCATCCCTGAAATCTGCACTGGTCATCATACTTTCGGAATTCCGGAAAATAATCTTTGAGTTCCTGTTCCTCCATTCCTGTCAGATACAGAGATGAAAATCCCGGTGTATCCATTAGAAATGTATTCTCCCCCACCGGTATCACCTGTGAATGTCTGGTCGTATGTCTGCCACGCTTAAGCTTCCGACTGATTTCCCCTGTCTCCATCTGTACCTCTGCCTGAAGCAGATTTGTCAGTGAAGATTTTCCGACACCGGAGGGACCTGCCACAACTGTCGTTTTTCCCTTGAGTATTCTGTGGATCTCATCAATTCCGTCCTCTTCCAATGCACTTGTAAGAAGAACCTGATAGCCACAGTTTCTGTATATCTGATAAAGCTCCTGTGTTTCTTTTTCTGCTGCAAGATCCTTTTTATTAAAACATATAACTGCCGGAATATCTGCCTGTTCCATCATGATCAGAAAGCGATCCAACAGCATGAAATTCGGTTTTGGATTTTCCATTGCAAAAATCACAAATGCCTGATCCACATTTGCAACAGCCGGTCGGATCAGAGAATTTCTGCGGGGGAGGATCTGTATCAGACTCCCCTCCCGTTTCTGTTCATCCAGCACTGTGATCTCTACGTTATCACCAACCAGAGGCTTCTGATTATCCTTGCGGAAGATTCCCTTGGCTTTACATTCATAAAGCACTTCGTTCTCGCCATAGACATAATAAAAGCCTGCAATTCCTTTGATAATTTTTCCCTGCATGGACTACTCTGCCTTCTTAAAAGTCAGCGGATAAGAACCAAGCTGCTGGAAATTTCCATTGATAAGTTCGGATACCCAAAGAGTACCTGTGCTGACACCAGGTGCACCTGTTATATCCAGAGTATATGGGAATTCAACAGCCTGTCCGTCTACGACTTTTGTAGATTCAGATTCTCCATTTACTTCCTGGATCAGTTCCAGACGGATTGCTCCTCCCTGATATCCGTTCGGAGTATTCAGTGTCTGTGTACATTTCCATATTTCACCATTTGCAGCTGCTGCACTCTGCTGTGCTATATCTGCTGCATTATCTGATCCTGTATTTCCTTCTGCTGTCTCTGATGTTTCTGCTGTTGGTGCCTGATTTCCACTGCTTATCACAAGATACATTGGTGTATCCGGATCACCATAAGCAGTATCTCCATCATCTGAAACTGCAGATGGATCCTGAGAAATAACCTGTCCTGCCGGTACTTCTGTACTCTGCTCTTCTGTGATCTGAATATCAGTCCATTTGCCAAGAGCTGTAATTGCTTCGTTCTTTGTCATTCCCACTACATTCGGAATCTGCGCTGTGTCGCCATGATCCAGACCACGACTGACTGTCAGGGTAACAGAAGCCCCCGATGTCATGCTTGTACCTGCTTCCGGAGATACGCTCATCACATATCCTGGCTCTGTAAGCGGCCATCCGGTATCATCAGCCTCACTGTACTCCTTCTGTACTGTCACAACAAGGCCAAGATCTTCCAGTGTCTGCTGCGCATCCACACCTGTCTGACCGGAAAGTTCCGGAACTGTGATTGCCTGCTGACCCTTACTGATGTAATACTTAATAGTTGTATACTGCTCTACCTTGGTTCCTGCAGGAATGTCCTGAGAAGAAATACGGCCCTTTTCCTGAGTGGAGTTCTCTTCTCCCATCATCTGTTTGCCAAGTTTTTCTTCCTCAAGAAGTGCTGCTGCCTCATCCTCTGTCTTTCCTACCAGATCCGGAACTGCCACCATTCCATCTTCCTCTGATGCAGGCTCAGCACTCTGTTCTGTCTGCTGATCAGCTGCTGTATCATCATTTCCAATGATTCCCGCTGCTTTACCAATAACAAAGATCGCTCCCACCAGAACAACTGCTCCTGCAACCAGTGCAGCGATCGTAACTGCTGAACCGGAACTCTTTTTCTTTTTCCCTGATTTTTTGCGTCTCGGTACTTCCTCATAATCATTGTTATCATCATCATAATCCGTATCATAAATCTCTTCTTCCAGATCATCGACTTCCGGTTTATGTGCTGAAGTACGTGGAGTACTCTTGATCTCTCCCAGTTCTTCGTCTGAGATAACCACTGTTTTGGCCTCATTATCTACAGAGGACAGTGTTACAAAATTGCCCTGCGGATCGATCAGTGAATGCTTCAGATCTGCAATGACATCTTCCATCTTCTCATAACGACGGCCAACACTCTTCTGTGTACATTTCAGGATGATCTGCTCCAGACTGTACGGAAGATTCTCTGTATACACGCTCGGCGGTACCATCTCTTCCTGAAGATGCTTGATCGCGATAGCGACTGTCGTATCTCCGTCAAAAGGAACTCGTCCTGTAACCATCTCATAAAGAGTAATACCAAGAGAATAAATATCACTCTTCTCATCACTGTATCCACCACGCACCTGCTCCGGTGAGCTGTAATGGACAGATCCCATTACATTGGAGCTGATCGTATTGGAAGATGCAGCTCTTGCAATTCCGAAATCTGTTACTTTGACCTTACCATCAGTAGAAATGATGATATTCTGTGGTTTGACGTCACGGTGAACAATTCCATGATTATGTGCTGCTTCCAGTCCCATAGATACCTGAATGGCAATACTGGTTGCTTCTTTGATGGAAAGCTTGCCTTTCTTGGCAATATACTCCTTAAGAGTAATTCCCTCGATCAGTTCCATGACGATATAATATACACCGCCATCATCTCCAACATCAAATACATTTACAATGTTTGGATGTGTAAGACCGGCCGCTGCCTGTGCCTCACTGCGGAATTTACGGATAAAAGTGGTATCCTCCCTGAATTCCGGCTTTAATACCTTTACTGCAACAAATCGGTTAAGTTTATGATCTTTTGCCTTATAGACATCCGCCATTCCGCCGGTGCCTATTTTTCCTAAAATTTCATAGCGCTCTGCTATGATCATTCCCGTCTTCAACATTTTTCTACCTCATTCGTGAATGGTTCTACCAGTATGACTGCAATGTTATCCTTACCACCGTTCTGGTTGGCTTCCCTCAGAAGTCTTTCGCCCTTCTGCGGCAGTTCCTCGTTCTGGTTCAGTATAATTTCCTCAATCTTGCTGTCTTCTACCATATTGCTCAGACCATCGGAACACATAAGGATGGTACTGCCCGGTTCCATCTTCAGGTCAAAAAAGTCAATATCTACGGTTCTCTCTGCACCAAGTGCTCTTGTAATAATATTTTTATCCGGATGATTTCGCGCTTCTTCCCGCTTGATCTCTCCGAGTCTGACCATCTCCTCCACAAGCGAGTGGTCTTTTGTAACCTGGTGGATCTTCCCCTGGATGATATACAGGCGGCTGTCACCAACATTTGCCACATACAAATAATGACCTACGATCGTAGCCACTACAATAGTTGTCCCCATCCCCCGCAGTGCTTCTTTTTTTCTTGCACACTCAAGGATTTCTGTGTTGGCTTTCTCAATGGCATGACGAATCACCTTGATAGGGTTGAAATCCGCATCTCTTCGAATCTCGTCTACTAGTGTCTGAACAGCATGAGAGGACGCATAATCTCCTGCATTATGACCACCCATTCCATCTGCAACAACAAACAGATTCTGAAGATTTCCCACTGGGGTTTCGGAAACAAACACATAATCCTGGTTCATTTTCCGCTTCTGCCCTACATCCGTAGCTGAATATACCCTCATGTCACTTCTCACTTTCTGTCTTTTCCATGTAACGTTTTCTTAACTGACCACAGGCACCGTCAATGTCGCTGCCCATTTCCCTTCTAATAGTACCATTTATTCCGTATTTTTCAAGATTTATTTTGAAATTCTCGACAGCCTGCCTTGTGGAACGCTCGAAAGAACGCTCTCTTACCGGGTTGACCGGTATCAGATTCACATGACAGTTGAGTCCCTTAAGACGGCCGGCAAGTTCTCTTGCGTTCTCTTTACTGTCATTGACGCCTGCCACCAGACTATATTCAAATGTGATCCTTCTGCCGGTCTTGTCGAAATAATTTCTGCATGCATCGAGAAGTTCGTCAATTGAATATTTATTTGCGATCGGCATCAGCTCCCGCCTTTTTTCATCGTTTGGTGCATGAAGTGATACAGCAAGTGTCATCTGAAGTTTTTCATCTGCAAGTTTGTACATCTGCGGTACAAGACCGCATGTTGATACTGTAAGGTTTCTCTGACTGATATGGATGCCGCCTTCTTCTGTCAGAATATGTATAAATCGAAGAAGATTGTCGTAATTATCCATAGGTTCTCCGGTTCCCATCACTACAACATTGGATACTCTCTCTCCAATAGAAGTCTGTATCCTGTAAATCTGGTCCAGCATCTCTGACGGAAGCAGGTTCCTTGTAAGTCCTCCGATCGTGGATGCGCAGAACCGGCATCCCATACGACATCCGACCTGTGAAGAGATACAGACAGAATTACCGTATTTATATTTCATAAGAACACTCTCTATCACATTCCCATCAGACAGACGGAACAGGTATTTCCTTGTTCCGTCTGCCTTTGATATCTGGACATCCAGTGTTTCCAGAACCGTGATCGGATACTGCTCCAGCTTCTGCCGGAGACTTTTGGGTATATTTTCCATTTCGTCATAAGAAGTGACCAGATGCTCATGCAGCCAGCTGTATATCTGTTTCGCACGGAACGGTTTTTCTCCCAGTTCCACCATGAGTCCTTTCAGTTCTTCGACGGTCATTGATTTTATATCTGTCATTATTATTTCCTTCTGAATTTTGCCATAAAAAATCCATCTGTTCCATGAACTCCAGGAAGCAGCTGCAGATATCCAAGACTGGTTGTTTCGGATTTCAGTTCATCTGGAACAAACTCATCAATACTCTCAAGCTTGAATGGATGATTATTCATAAACCACATCATATTTTCTTCATTTTCTTCTTTTGCGATCGTACAGGTGCTGAAGATCAGCACGCCTCTTGGCTTGACATACTCTGCTGCCTTGTCCAGGATATTCCTCTGAAGGATCACCAGTTCTTCCTCTTTCTGTGCAGTAGAGCGGTATTTTATCTCAGGCTTCTTGCCGATCACACCATATCCCGAGCATGGTATATCCGCAAGAACAATATCGGCCTTGCATTCGGATTCCACATCAAATACTGTTGCATCCTGTACATGGGCCTGAACGTTGATCGCACCTGTACGGTGGATATTTTCATTGATCAGATCCACCTTATACTGGCTGACATCCCGTGCATCCACAGTGCCGAATCCTTCCATCTTATCTCCGAGATGAATACTTTTGCCTCCCGGAGCTGCACACATATCAATGATATAATCCCCCTTCTGCGGGTTTGCAATTTCTGAGACCAGCATGGAACTTACATCCTGTGCTACGATCTTTCCCTGGATAAATGCATCCAAAGCCAGAATATGATTATATTCAGAAATATGAAACGCATAAGGAAGATATGGTGCTGCTTCTACCTTCACGCCCTGATTCTTAAGACTTTCACAGGTATCTTCAACAGAATTCAGGTATGTACGGCAGCGTACTGTCACCGGTTTTTCTTTCAGAAAATCTGCAAGCATTTTCTCGGTGACTTCCTCACCATAATCATCAAGCCAGCGCAGCACAAGCTGTTCCGGCATGGAATACCTGACTGAAAGATGACGCACCAGATCCTTCTCTCTTGACGGATATTCAAGTTCATCCATCTGTCTTGCGATCGTCCTTAACACACCATTTACAAAAGGTTTCAGATTATAGAAACCTTTTTTCTGTGCAAGCTTCACTGCTTCATTGCAGACCGCACTGTCAGGTACTCTGTCCATAAATTTCAGCTGATACACCGCACTTCGGAGGATTTCTCTGATTGGCGGCTTCATCTTGTCTACAGTAATCTTTGAAAAAGAATCTATTATATAATCTATGAGTATCCTGTATTCCAGAGTTCCCTCACAGACTCTGGTAATAAAAGCTCTCTCCTGCTTCGGAAGGAACTGATATTTTGAAAGCGCATTACGAATCGCAATGTGGCTATGTTCTCCCTCTTCATTAATCTGAAGAAGGATCTCCAATATCATTTCTCTTGTATTGATTCCACTAGTCATCTCGTCTTCCTCCTGCCAGTATCACAAGTCTCAAAAGCTGTAAAACAGAGGCAGCAAGTGCTGCAACGTATGTCATGGCAGCTGCAGTCAGAACTTTACGTGCCCCCTTTGTCTCGTCCGCACCAAGAATTCCTGTACTCTGAAGCATCTTAAGTGCTCTTGAAGATGCATTGACCTCAACAGGAAGCGTCACCAGCTGGAATAATACTGCCAGCGAAAACAGTACGATTCCGGCAGTTACCAGTGGACGTATTCCGGCAAAAAGTCCTATCAGAAACAACGGCCAGGAGAGTGTACTTCCCAAATTTGCCGCCGGAACGATCGCACTTCGCATTTCCAGAGGTGCATAATTTGTCGCATGCTGGATCGCATGCCCGCATTCATGGGCTGCTACCCCGACTGCTGCCAGTGAGGTCTGCCCGTAAATATCCTGAGAAAGATTTACAGTTTTTGTCCTTGGATCATAATGATCTGTCAGACTTCCTGCTATCGGACGTACCTGTACATCTGTGATCCCGGCACTGTACAGGATTCTTCTGGCTGCCTCTTCTCCTGTAAGACCAGAAGCACTTCTCACCCTTCTGTAATGTGCAAATGTGCTTTTTAACTTTGCGGATGCCGCAAGAGACAGCAGCATTCCGATCACCAGAAGGAGATAGGTCCAGTCAAATCCATAATATCCATAACCGTATCCGTACATATTATCACTCCTTATGATCTGTCAGTACTGTTCCCGTATCAACCTGATATCCACGGAGAAACGCATCTGTTTCCATGCGTTTCTTGCCTTCAAGCTGTACCTCACAAAGAACAAGTGTATCTTCTCCGCAGGCCACATGGATACCTGCTTTATCCACCGCTGTAACAGTTCCTGGTGCTGTTTCTCCACTGTTTGCAGTCTTTTCTACTGTGGATTTCCACACCTTCAGCGTCTTTCCATTGAGGAAAGTATATGCGCTCGGCCATGGATTCAGTCCACGTACCAGACGTTCAAGTTCCTCTGCACTCTTTGAAAAATCCATGAGTCCCATTTTTTTGTCTATCATTGCCGCATACGGTGTCGGACTTTCTTCCGGCTGTTTTTCATAGACAGCAGTCCCATTCTCAATAGAAGGGAGTGTTTCTGTCAGAAGTTCTGCTCCCGCCTGTGCCAGTTTATCAAAAAGACTTCCACCTGTTTCCTCTGCCTCGATCGGAACGACAACCTTGGAGATCATATCTCCGGTGTCCAGACCAGTCGCCATTCTCATGATCGTCACACCTGACTCCTTCTCCCCATCAATAACCGCCTGCTGGATTGGGGCTGCACCTCTGTATTTAGGAAGGAGCGATGCATGAATATTGATACATCCGTATTTCGGCATATCCAGGATCTTCTTTGGAATGATCTGTCCAAATGCTGCTACAACAATAATATCCGGAGCAAGTCCCTCCAGAATTTCCACAAATTCCGGGTCGCGGACTTTAAGTGGCTGATAGACAGGAATATCATGTTTTACAGCCTCCTCCTTGACTGGTGTCGGCATAAGAGTCTTGCCTCTTCCCTTCGGTTTGTCAGGCTGTGTTACCACCGCTGCAACCTCATATCCGGCCTTTATCAGTGCCGCAAGCGGCGGTACTGCAAAGTCCGGAGTTCCCATATAAACTACCTTCATAATATACTCCTTTTTTTATCTGTTATTCATTCAAAAGCATATCTCCGGATATTATCTGTAATCCGAAAAATCTTCATCCTCATCATAGCTGGTCCTGTGAAGTTCTCCTTCTACAAGATCTGTGTACATCTTTCCGTCAAGATGATCGATCTCATGACAGAAAGCTCTGGCCAGAAGTTCTGTTCCTTCATAAATTACTTCTTCCATATCTTCATTCATTGCTTTTACCTTGACGTAATTTGGACGAGTTACCTGTCCTGCCATTCCGGGAACACTTAAGCACCCCTCTTCTCCTGTCTGCTCTCCGGATGTCTCAAGAATCTCCGGATTGATCAATACGATCGGCCCGTCTCCGATATCAATGACTACGATTCTTTTGAGTATTCCGACCTGCGGTGCTGCAAGACCAACGCCCATCGCCTCATACATTGTATCCAGCATGTCATCTACTAATGTCACGATCTTTGGTGTAACTTCTTTTACCGGTTTGCTGACCTTTCTCAGTACCGGATCTTCTTCTGTTCTGATTGTTCTGATTGCCATTTTTTATTCCTTTCTTTCATCCTGTGTATTTAACTGTAATCAAACTGTATATATAATTTCCGGAAACCGGAATTTACTTCAATATATTTTTCTGCTTTATCCTTAATACTCATCAGAATCTGTTCATCCTGATGTTTCAGATAAATAACCTTATGGTAGACATCATTGATCTTCCCGACAGATGCGTATGCCGGACCGATCACATGAACCCTGCACTTTTGTCCGATCCTTTTGACAAATCTTCCCAGATAGTCCATGCCCTGGCTCACAAGTTCTTCATCTTCTCCTGACGCAAGGATCGACAGCATATGTGCTGCAGGCGGATAATCCATCAGAAGACGATAACTCATTTCTTCCTGATAAAAGGCTTCATAATCCTGTGATGCTGCTGCCTGGATACTGTAATGCTCCGGATGATAAGTCTGGATAACCGCCTCTCCCGGTTTACTGCCTCGTCCGGATCTTCCAACTGCCTGAGTCAGAAGCTGGAATGTTCTTTCTGCACAACGGTAATCTGCCGCATTTAACGAAAGGTCTGCTGCCAGTGCCCCAACCAGTGTCACATCCGGAAAATCATGTCCCTTGACGATCATCTGAGTTCCAACAAGAATATCTGCCTCATGTGCTGCAAAGGACGAAAGGATTTTCTCATAGCTGCCCTTGTTTCTTGTAGTATCATAATCCATCCGAAGCACCCGTGCTTTCGGAAATGTCTTATGGAGTACCTGCTCGATCTGTTGTGTTCCTGCCTTAAAGCCCCCTATATAAGGAGAACCGCAGGACGGACATTTTTCTGCTCTCGGTCTCTCATATCCGCAGTAATGACAGATCATTTTTCCATTGTTGTGCTCTGTCAGTGCCACATCACAATGCGGACATTTAAGTGCTTCCCCGCAGGAACGACAGGATACAAAGCCTGCATATCCCCTCCTGTTCAGAAACAAAATAGTCTGTTCTCTGTTTTTCAGCCGCTTCTCTATAGAATCTCTGAGTTTTCTGCTTAGTATTGAACGATTTCCTGTTTTTAATTCTTCTCTGAGATCTACTACAGATACCTCCGGCAGCGGACGTTCTTCAAAACGTGCAGTCAGTTTCAGGAGCAGATATTTACCGGAAACTGCTCTGCTGTATGCCTCCAGGGACGGAGTTGCCGAACCAAGCACCACATGTGCACCTTCCTGTGAAGCTCTCTGCACAGCTGCTTCTCTGGCATGGTAACGCGGACTGTTCTCACTCTTATAAGTCTGTTCATGTTCCTCGTCAATTATGATAAGTCCAAGATTGGAAAACGGCGTGAAAAGAGCCGAGCGCGGACCTACCATGATCTGTATCTCTCCACGCTTTGCTCTCCGAAACTGATCATATCGTTCTCCCGCAGACAGACGTGAATTCAGAACAGATACATTGTTGCCAAACCAGCTGTAAAACCTTCGCACAGTCTGGTAAGTCAGCGAAATTTCGGGAATCAGTACGATCACCTGTTTTCCCTGTGCTGTTACCTGCTCGATCAGTTTCATATAAACCTGTGTCTTTCCGCTTCCTGTGACTCCATGGATCAGTATTGGACGTGGTTTTTCCTGTCCCCATTCTTCCTGGATCTTCTCGAAAACCTCCTGCTGTGCTTCTGTAAGAGCGGACAGTTTTTCTCTCGGGATCGACCCCTCCTCAATCGGAATCCTGTAAACCTCATCCTGCTGAATGTGGATCAGTCCCTGTTCAGCAAGTGGAGTCAGCACCGAAGAAGTCATTCCCAGCTCTTTGACTGCTTTCGTGTAGTCTATCTTCGGTGTCTCACAAAGAGCTCTCAGAATCCTTGCTCTCGCCTTGCACCTGCCTTTTTCGAATTTTTCAGCAGAAGCAAGTGCCGATTCTCTGTCTGTATTCAGCAAAATATAGCGTTTTTCTTTGGATTTGATCTTCTCTCTTACAGGAAGAACTGTCTTTAATGCCTGAGCCATTGTAGATCCATAGCGTTCCTTCATCCACACGGCAAGTGCGATCAGTTTTTCTTCTGTTGTCTCCTCACTGCTGCAGATTCCCTTGAGAGTCTTGATCTTCTTCGGATCAAATTTAGGTTCTGACGAAAGTTCAAGTACATATCCCTTACGTTCATGATTTCCATTTCCAAAAGGGATCAGCACTACCATTCCGGGCTTGAGTTCCATCTCCAGTTCTTCCGGCACCCGGTACTGAAAACTGCGATCCAGCTTCTCATGTGAAATATCTACAATGATATCTGCATACATCATTTAATTTCTTTCTGATCCTCCTCCAGGATCTCTGCGATCAGGACTCTTTCATCCATAGGATACTTCCTGCCTTCGATCTCCTGGTAATCTTCATGTCCCTTACCGGCAAGAACAATAATATCTCCCGGTTCTCCATGATGGATCGCATAGGCAATCGCTTCTTTACGATCGCAGATTTCCACATATTTTCCATTCGTTCTGGCGATTCCTGTCTTAATATCATCAATGATCGCCTGCGGTTCCTCAAATCGCGGATTGTCTGAAGTAATGATCGTCAGATCTGCCATTCTTCCTGAGACTTCCCCCATCTCATAGCGGCGGGATTTTGCACGGTTTCCTCCACATCCAAACAGGCAGACCAGTCTGTGCGGATGATACTCTCTCAGAGTTGTGAGAAGACTTTCAAGTGCCATCGCATTATGTGCATAATCGATCATCAGAGTGAACTCATCTGATACCTTGACCATCTCAATACGTCCTTTGACTCTTGCTACTTTGAGAGCCTTGATGATATTCTCTTCTGAAACTTTGAAATGACGGCAGATCGCAATTGCAGTCAGTGAATTGTAAATACTGAACTTACCTGGAATATCGATTTCCACAGGAAAATCCATCAGTCCTTTGACATGATAGGAAATTCCGAGATATCCCTTACCGCCGATCATATGTGCATCTTCTGCTCTGAGATCTGCTTCCGGTGAAAATCCATATGTTTCCAGACTGCAGGTATGACCTTCTATGATCTTTTCAAAATGCTCATCGTCACGATTTACGATTCCGACCTTACACTGACGCAGAAGCATGGATTTGCAGGCAAGATAATGTGCAAAATCTCTGTGCTCATTCGGGCCGATATGATCCGGCTCAATATTTGTAAAAATACCATAATCAAATACAAATCCCTGTGTTCTGTGAAGCATCAGTCCCTGTGAAGAAACCTCCATAACTACACAGTCACATCCGGCATCTGCCATCTTACGGAAATATTTCTGGACAACAAATGACTCCGGTGTTGTATTGGCTGCCGGAATCACTTCATCACCGATGATCGCTTCGATGGTTCCGATCAGGCCCACCTTATATCCGGCATTTTCAAGAATAGATTTGACCATATAAGTTGTTGTGGTTTTTCCCTTGGTTCCTGTAATTCCGATTGTTTTAAGCTGTTCTGCCGGATATCCGAAATATGCTGCTGAGATAAACGCCATTGCATAACGTGTATCTTCTACTTTAATAACAGTAACGTCCTGCGGCGCATCCACATCCTCCTGCACAACAAGTGTCTTTGCGCCTTTTGCAACTACATCCGGTACAAATTTATGTCCGTCCACAACTGCACCTTTGATGCAGATGAACAGCGAATTCTCGATTACTTTGCGGGAGTCATACTCCACAGTACTGACTTCCTGCTCCACACTGCCCTGACAGCAGGTATATTCCAATCTCTCTAATAATGATGAAACTTTCATATTAATCCTCCTCACTTCGGGATATACTCCATTACAGAATATCACAGGTCGAGTTCTTTTTCAATCTCCGTACTCTCCCGAAATACAGTTTCTGTTATTGTTTGTTACCGTTCCATTTGGCTGCTGTGAACAGTTACGTAAACAATAACACTTCTGAAGCCGGCTGAGATTTTTCTTGTCATATGCATAAACAAGCTGTATAATAATGTCGTATATATGAAACAGGGGAGCTGGCTGAAGCCGGCTGAGAGGAAACTGACTGGTTTCGACCCATAACCTGATTTGGATAATGCCAACGTAGGGAAATACCGAAGATATTTTTCAGGAGGATTCCCACGGGGACTTCTCTTTTTTTGTGCTGTTTTTCCGAGCAGATGTTTCATAGAACAGGATATCGGGAATCTGTCCGTTATCTTATAATAAATAAAGGAGGTACAAACAATGCCAAAAACCAATACACATACCGCGCAGAAACTGGCAATTGCCGGCCTTCTGACCGCCGCTGCAGTCGTCGGAAGCTTCTTAAGTGTCCCTGTCGCAGGCAGCAAATGTGCTCCGGTACAGCATATGGTAAATGTATTTTCCGCAGTTCTTCTGGGACCTTGGTGGGGCATCGGTATTGCATTCTGTGCAAGCCTGATCCGTAATATTCTCGGTATCGGAAGCTTTCTTGCCTTTCCGGGAAGTATGGTAGGCGCACTGTGCTGCGGACTTATGTATCATTTCACCAGAAAATTAAGTCTTACCTGTGCTGCTGAAGCACTTGGAACCGGTATTCTGGGCGGACTTGCCGCTTATCCGGTTGCTCGCTTTGTCATGATGCTTGCTCCGGCCGGATTTACGGTATACATGATCCCGTTTTTCATCTCAACTCTGGCAGGCAGCATTCTTGCCTATGTGGTTCTGCGTATCTTTGAAAAAAGCCAGATACTTGATACTGTAATGAGGTAATTTATGAAAAGAAACGAAATTCTGTCCGCCATTCAGAAAAAGCAGCCCAAAATACACTGCCTGACCAATCCGGTCACCATGAATGATGTGGCAAACATTCTTCTTGCTGCCGGCGGAAGTGCCGTAATGGCGCAGGATGAGCAGGAAGCTGCTGAAATCACCACTTTCTGTCATGGAACACTTCTTAATACAGGTGTTCCGAATGAAGCCAAAATAAAAGCCTGCATTCTGGCCGGAAAGCGTGCCAATCAGCTTGGTCATCCTGTCATTCTGGATCCGGTAGGGGCAGGAGGTAGCTCTTTTCGCCAGAGAGAGCTTCAGAAGCTTCTTGAACAGGTACATCCTTCCATAGTCCGCTGCAACCAGGAGGAAGCTGCTGTTCTCTGTTCTTTTTATTCAGAAAAAGAAGCTCATTTTTCCCGCGGTGGTGTCGAGAGCAGTCTGCATATGGATTCACAGGATCTGCATTCACTTGCCCTCAGAGCTGCACAGCTTTATCACTGCACATTCTTTATCACAGGCAAGACCGATATTATATCCGATGGTGTACAGACAGTTCTTCTGAATGGCGGAGATTCCCGTCTTTGCCGGATCACCGGCGGCGGATGCATGCTCTCTGCCCTTTGTGCACTGTTCAGCTGCAGCGGAGCCACTGCTTTTGATGCGGCTTTCACAGCCGGACAGATCTGGAAAGAAATTTCCGAAGAAGCTGGGAAACATGCTGATCAGAACGGCGGCGGCATCGGACAGTTTCACATGTTCCTCATGGATATGACCGAACAGAAAATTCACTTTGCAGATCGTTTATGATCTTTATGTACTCTCGGAACTTTTACAAAAGGAGGAACAGATCCTTATGAAAATGAAAACCGTACTTACAATTGCCGGAAGCGATTCCTGCGGTGGTGCCGGTATTCAGGCTGATATCAAGGCGATTACCATGAATGGTGTCTATGCTTCCAGCGTGATCACTGCTCTGACCGCTCAGAATACCACCGGAGTATATGGAATCCGGGAAACACCGACAGATTTTATTGCCGCACAGATGGATGCCGTTTTTTCTGATATTTTTCCGGATGCTGTCAAACTCGGAATGATTCCATCACCTGAAGCTATGGTATGCATTGCTTCAAAACTCCGGCATTACAGACCACAACATATTGTCCTGGATCCTGTCATGGTCTCCACAAGCGGACACCGTCTTATGAATCCTGAGGCAGAAAGTACTCTCAAATCAGAACTTTTTCCGCTGGCAGAACTGATCACGCCAAATATTCCTGAAGCAGAAGTCCTTACCGGTCTTCGCATCAACGATGATCCTTCTATGGAACATGCCTGCCGTGAGCTTTATTCAAAGTTCCACTGTGCTGTTCTTCTGAAAAGCGGTCATCGGACTGAACATGCAAATGATCTTCTTTACAACGGAAATAAAATGTTCTGGATCAGGGGAGAACGCATTGATAATCCAAACTCACATGGAACAGGCTGCACACTTTCCAGTACGATCGCTGCTAATCTTGCAAAAGGCTGTTCTCTCGACGAGGCTGTCAGAAAAGCCAAAGAATATCTCACAGAAGCACTTCGGATAAATCTGGATCTCGGCAGGGGACACGGTCCTGTAGATCATACTCTCGGCGGACAGCATACTGCTTATTTTTATAAATAATAGCGCATTTTTCAGAATTCTGACATAATATGCCGGAATATCTCGCAGAGTATTACCCGATAAATCATTACAAAAATTTTATTTATATAACAGGAGGAATCTTATGACTCAGTATACAACTCAAATGGATGCAGCAAGAAAAGGCATTGTAACTCCACAGATCAAAACTGTTGCCGAGAAAGAACACATGCCGGTTGAAAAAATGATGGAACTCGTCGCAGAAGGTAAAGTTGCCATCTGTGCAAACAAACATCATACCTGTCTGGACCCGGAAGGTGTCGGAAGCATGCTCCGCACCAAGATCAACGTAAACCTGGGTGTATCCAGAGACTGCAAGGACTACAATATTGAGATGCAGAAGGTTATGAAAGCTGTAGATCTCGGTGCTGAAGCGATCATGGATCTTTCCAGCCACGGAAACACTCAGCCATTCCGTCAGAAGCTCACTCATGAATGTCCGGCCATGATCGGAACTGTTCCGGTTTATGACAGTGTCATCCATTACCAGCGAGATCTTTCTGAACTGACAGCCAAAGATTTCGTTGATGTAGTTCGTCTTCATGCAGAAGATGGCGTTGATTTCGTTACTCTTCACTGCGGAATCACCAGGAAAACTATTGAGCAGATCAAAAAACACAAACGCAAAATGAACATTGTAAGCCGCGGCGGAAGCCTTGTGTTTGCATGGATGAGCATGACCGGTGAAGAAAACCCATTCTATGAATACTTTGATGAGATCCTGGATATCTGTGAAGAACATGACGTTACCATCTCTCTTGGAGATGCCTGCCGTCCGGGATGTCTGGCAGATGCTACCGATGTATGCCAGATTGAAGAGCTTGTCCGCCTCGGCGAGCTTACCAAACGTGCATGGGATCACAATGTACAGGTCATGGTAGAGGGACCTGGACATGTTCCGCTTGATCAGGTTGCCGCAAATATGAAAGTTCAGCAGACCATCTGTATGGGAGCTCCTTTCTATGTACTTGGACCTCTCGTTACTGATATCGCACCTGGCTATGACCATATCACAGCTGCTATCGGCGGTGCTGTTGCCGCTATGAATGGAGCTGCTTTCCTCTGCTATGTAACACCGGCAGAACACCTGGCACTTCCAAACGTTGATGACGTAAAAAATGGCATCATTGCTTCCAAGATCGCAGCTCATGCAGCGGACATTGCCAAGGGTATCCCGCATGCAAGAGATATCGATGACAAAATGGCAGATGCCCGCCGCGTTCTGGACTGGGATGCACAGTTTGAATGTGCGCTTGATCCTGTGACCGCAAAAGCGATCCGTGACGACCGTCTTCCGGAAGACGACCACAGTGATACCTGCAGTATGTGCGGTAAATTCTGTGCCGTTCGAAGCATGAATAAAGCTCTTGCCGGAGAACATATCGACATTCTGTAATCACATTTTACTGCGCACCCAGCCGGCTGCCAGGAGAGAACCGGAGATCATCATAAGCCACCTCACAGGCTTCATGGGATCTCCGGTTTTTGGGTATGTGGAAACTGCTTTGCTCTGCGTCTCTGTTCCTGGTTTCTCTGCTCCTTCATCCTGTATATTTTCAGGTACGGCTGTCGGCGTTTCCTCATTTGTGTAAACCTCGATTTCGGCAGATGATATCACCTTTTTTTCTCCCGTTTCTGCTGTTGTCACAGTTACTTCATTTATAAGTTTCTGATTTTCCATTTTCTCCGGAAGTGTTACCTCCGCCAGAAGCCCCACAGAACTTCCCGGTTCAATCTTTTCAATCCGTGCCTTTGTCCTGTCTTTATTCAAAATGATCCCTTCTGCCTCCAGGAATCTTACCGGAACATTTTCAAGCTGGAACCGTTCTGTCGTTACAACAGAATGAAGAGTCCGCTCCCCTGTATTTCGTATGCAGATCTGAAAGATAATTTTATCTCCCGGTACGGCCATCGTCCGGTCAGCTGTCTTGGTAACCTGGAACTCAGCTTTCAGCGGAAGCACTTCTGTTTCTCTGATTTCTTCTGCTGTCAGAATCTGTTTTTCTCCTGTTTCTGTATTCTCATATTCAAGATTTCCCAGAAGATGCAGGCTGATCTTGCCTTCTATCTCCTCAGGAATCTGTACTGAAAGATAAAATTCTTTCTTTATCCCAGCTTCCAGAATCTCCAAATTCAACGTTTCACCCTGAATCTCTGCACCTTCCGATTCTTCCCAGACTCCCTTCAGCGAATTTTCCGGAAATGAAGCACTCAGCCTGATATTTCGAAGTGTACAGCTGCCTGTATTTTCTGCCACTACCGTATAAAGCAGTTCTTTTCCCGCCTTGATCTGCTCCTGCTCCGGAGTTATCCATATTTTATATCCCGGTTTTTTCTCATTTTCCTCATTGTCTGTAAAAAGTGCCGTCTCTGCAGCCATCGAACATTCACTAAATTCCGATCTCTGTATATCTTCCGTGCTGCCGTCTGGTTCAGAATCCTCCTGCAGCTCCGGTATCTCTTCTGTTTCTACAATCACATCTGCTTCCAGATCATCTGTTTCTGAAATTTCTTCATTTTCTGTCTCGCTTTCATACTCCTCAGCAGTACTCACCGTCTCCTGTTCTGTTTCCTGTACAAAGTTTCCTGCCTCTGCACCCATAACCGGATTCCGGCTTCCCATCATAAGAACACCTGCCATAATAAGGGCTGCACCTGCTGTTTTCCAGTTTTTCCATATTCTGTTTTTCATAAAAAATCCCACTCCTTTTTATTCTGCTTTACCTTGAGGTAAAGAGGATAGTCATAATCTGCTACCTGCTTTCGAACATGCTCACTTTGCACTTTTTATACAGCCATAGGCATCTCCCCTTCCTGTCAGGTTTCCCCGTCTTTTTCCGCTCCGAAACTCAGACAGAGTACCTCCTCAAATTGCTTAAAAATGGAATAATTTCGTCGAATGACGATCAGAAAAATGAATCTAAATGGAATTCCTGTGAAATGGAATCCCGACTTTATGAATGTAACATGTTTTCACCGGATATACAAGCTTATCACTGAATTATAAAATTTATTTAAAATTTCTTTATAAAATTTCGTTTTCTTTTAGAATCCGTACACAGTTTGCACACATTTGTTTTTTATAATAGATTTTGGATAGATGAATAACCACTCTCTATCTCCCCCCTCAAAAAGTTAAGAAAAAGCCGCCCGTTGCAGGCGGCTTTTTCTTATGTCTTTATATTGCAATTCTACGGTCATTCTTTTATAATAAAGATAATTTATTTCAGTCGAAAAGATATGTCGGCTTGTGCTGACCAGGATCAGGCACCGGATTTTACATGCATTCGACTTGAATTACACCAAGTTATACCAAAACTGAAAAGAAACGAGGAATCCATATGAGCGAAAAAACAGTAGTTGTTGCTCTTGGTCACAGAGCCCTTGGCACAACACTTCCGGAACAGAAAACAGCTACCAGAGAGGCTGCAAAAGCAATTGCTGATCTTGTTGAAGAAGGTACCCGTGTTGTCATTTCTCACAGCAACGGCCCGCAGGTTGGCATGATCCACACAGCAATGAACGAATTTGGCAAAACACATCCTGATTACACTTTTGCCCCGATGTCTGTCTGCTCTGCCATGAGCCAGGGTTATATTGGATACGATCTTCAGAATGCAATTCGGGCAGAACTGCTCTCCCGAGGCATCTACAAACCAGTTGCTACTATTCTGACTCAGGTTGTCATTGATCCATATGATGATGCATTTGGCGAACCTGAGAAGGTTATCGGCCGTGTTCTTACCGCTGATGAAGCAGAAGCAGAGGAAGACAAGGGAAATTTCGTTACTGAAACTGCACCTGGTGAATATCGCCGTATCCTCGCTGCTCCGAAACCGCAGCGTATTGTTGAGATTGAAACTGTACGTGCGCTTACCAACGCAGAACAGGTTGTAATCGCAGCTGGCGGTGGTGGAATTCCTGTTATGGAGCAGGGCATCGATCTTCACGGTGCAAGTGCGATCATTGAGAAGGATTTTGCAAGCGGACTCCTTGCTGAGAGCCTGAATGCCGATACTCTTCTGATTCTCACCAGCGTCGAAAAAGTCAGTCTGAACAAAGATACTGATCATGAGTCTTACCTCGATACAATTTCTGCTGAAGAAGCTCAGAAATATATTGATGAAGGACAATTTGCTGCCGGCTCCATGCTTCCTAAGATCCAGGCTGGTCTTTCCTTCATCGGCAAAGGAGAAAACCGCCGCACGATCATCACTGATATCGCCCATGCCAAAGACGGTTACAGAGAAAAGACAGGAACTATCCTCAAATAACCACTCACACTCTTTATCTCTTTGCGATATGTATTTAACTTCATAGTAATAATCCAAAAGCTGTCATGCCATTGGCAGCTTTTTTCATTCGTTTTTTCAACAATTTTCACAGTTTTATCCACCACCGATTGTATTTTTCTGTCATTTCATATATAATAGAGAATACGAAATTAATTCTTTCGCAGAAATGGAGTACCCAAAATGGAACTGAAAAACAGAACTTTATCTAATTTTGCAGAACTGGTCCGTACCGGTGAATGCAAAAACTATCGTGGCAGACTCAAAGTCGGTGTTGACCTTGGTACTGCCAATACCGTCCTTGCCGTTGTAGACACCAACAATCGTCCTGTCGCAGGAGCTTCTGCACCTTCTCAGGCTATCCGCGACGGTGTGATTGTTAATTATTATGATTCTGTTCAGATCGTGACCCGACTGAAAGAACAACTCGAAGAAAAACTTGGAACAGAGCTCTCCTATGCTGCCGCTGCAATCCCTCCGGGAGTCTCTGAGGGAAGTACCAAAAGTATCGGCTATGTTCTTGAAGGAGCCGGTTTTGAAGTAACTAATATCGTAGATGAACCTACTGCTGCCGCTGCCATACTCAAGATCACAGATGGTGCAGTGGTTGATGTCGGCGGCGGCACCACCGGTATCAGTATCCTCAAAAACGGTAAAGTCATCTACACTGACGACGAGGCGACCGGAGGAAGTCATATGACCATGACAGTTGCCGGTCATTACAGGATTCCTTATGAGGAAGCAGAAATCCTTAAAACCACTCCGGAAAAGGAAGACGAAATTTTCCCTGTGATCAAAGCAACCATCGAAAAAATGGCAACGATCACTGAAAGATTTCTCAATGGATATGAAGTTCCTGCCGTTTACGTCGTGGGAGGTTCTGCAAGCTTCAAAGAATTCACCACTGTGTTTGAGAAAAAACTCAAGCTTCCTGTTTACCGCCCGGTTCATCCTCTTCTTGTGACACCACTTGGCATTGCTTACTACTGTGAACTGCCTCCTGTATCACCAAAAAAGAACTAGCTCAGATACAAAAATAGTACAGACACAACATTTTTGTCGTGCCTGTACTATTTTTATATAGTCTTATAACTTTTTACATGGATTTTCGTTCAGCGATCTCAGCCATCTTCGCCTCATTCAGTCGTGTATCTCCATGAACGCGGCTGTAGGAAAGATATCCGTTCATACGATCGATCTTGGTCAGATTACGTGAACCACATACCGGACACACATCCATTTCCAGTTCCTGATGACCACAGTCATCACAGTATGCCAGCGAAAGATTTACGCCCTCATAGTACCCCAGATCCATTGCACGGCGGATCAGTGTACGGATAGCATCTTTATTATAGCCGATCGGATAACGCACATATTGGATCTTGCCGCCATTACAGAGTTCCCAGAAGCGTCCCTCCAGATCCTGTTTTTCAATCGGAGTTACATCTTCTGTAACGTGACAGTGAAAACTGTTGCTGACATATGGTCTGTCAGAAACACCCTCCACAATTCCATACATCTTACGGAACTGTTCAACCTGAAGACCACAGAGACTCTCTGCCGGTGTTCCATAAATTGCATAGAGATATCCGTCTTCCTGCTTAAACTGATTTACCTTGTCATTGATATATTTCAGAACTTCCAGTGCAAACTGTCCATCCTCACGGATAGATTTACCATTATAAAGTTCCTGAAGCTCATTCAGTGCAGTAATTCCAAAAGAAGCAGTCATCGGCTTGAGAAGCTTGCCGATTTTTTCATTCGGTTTAAGATGACCTCCATAAAATCCTCCCTCGCAGTACGCAAGCGGATTAGTAGATGCTCTCATCTGTCCAAGATATTCATAGGTACGAATATGAAGATTTCGAATCATCTGGAGATAAAAATCAAGAACTTCATAGAAATCTCTGCTCTCCGCTCTGGATTTTGCCAGGATCATCGGAAGATGAAGGCTGACAGCACCAATGTTAAAACGTCCCACAAATACCGGGCTGTCCTTCTCATCTGCCGGATACATACCGCCTCTCTCATACCATGGACTCAGGAATGCACGGCATCCCATCGGACTTATGACCTTGCCGTACTGCTTGTACATGCTTGCGATATAACCCTTTCCTGTCAGTGAAAGCCAGTCCGGATACATCGTGTTTGCAGAACAGTCCACACCTTCTTCAAAAATATCTTCGCATGGCTTTCCAGGTCCATGAAGATTCTCATCATACAAAAATACGATTTTCGGGAACAGAACCGGTTTCTTATGTCCTGCCTTGCCCTGACCGCCCTTGTGCACTTCAAGAAGAGAGATATTACACATCTTCTCAAACTGACCTGTACCAAGTCCAAGTGTTACTGTGACAAACGGATAGTCTCCTCTGGAAGATCCTACAGTATTCAGCTTGTACTCAATTCCCTGCCATCCCTGATCGAAATCTCTTCTTACCTTGTCAAGTGCATATTCAATTGCTTTTTCTTCTCTGCCGCTCCAGCTTTCATCAGAGTATTTCATAAATTCACTGATATACTTGTCATAACTTTTCTGTGCATATGGTCCGAGGATTTTGTCCACCTCCGGCACAGTGAATCCACCATACTGCTGTGCCGCCGTACTTAAGATGATATCTCCCATGACATCAAACGCGGTATCCAGTGTCTTCGGCTCATTGTACCAGACATTTCCCATCTCAAAACCACCGCTGAGCACAGCTCCGACATCAAACAGACAGCAGTTCATCGTATCCAGTCTGGCTGACTGATCATGGATATAAATATATCCATCCTTACATGCCTGCAGTTCATTTCGGTTCATAAAAAATTTACGATATAATTCTTTGTTCAGTTCATTAAAGATCAGACTTCTCTTTGTCGCCACCAGCGCACTGTCTGTATTTGCATTACTCTTATCGCCGATATACCGGATTGCCTGGCTCTTGGTATAAACATCATCCATCATATGAATAAAATCCAGCTTATAGTTACGGTAATCACGATAACTCTTGGCAACTGCCGGATTCACCCGCTCCAGTGCGCCCTCAACAATATTATGCATCTCCTGGATCTCGATCTCATTCTTGCCCAGAGAGTCTGCGTGCTCCTGTGCGAACTGACAGATAAATTCCTTCTCTTCATCTGAAAATGTATAAAGAATACGTGCGGCAGATTTATTTACCGCCTTGACAATCTTCTGAGGATCAAATTCTTCTCTTGTACCATCTTTTTTGATTACATAGATCATATTCTTTGTCTCTCCTGTTTGCTGCAATTTCAAGGCCTTTCCAAAATGCTGTACACCTTGACGGACACAACATTTCCACACTCTCAGCCTTCCCCATATATAGTGTTACTTATGAGAGTATACCACAACATAATGTGAAATTAAAGGGGAAATTTCATTTTTAATTGTCTGAAATCTCCCCTAGTTTTTGTTATGTTTTAAATACTTCTTATTTTAAAGTGCTGCCCGTCATCCCGCTCATAATGAAGCTGCTCTGACGGCAGCAACATACATTTTAATCTCATTTTAAAAATAATGCAAGGTTAAAATTGCAATACAAAAAATATCTTGCTATAATATTCAGGAAAGTTGCATAATATTAAAAATCAGGAAAGGAAAAGCTATTTTTGATGAAAACCAAACCTATATTCAATCAAACCCAAATACCTGCCGGTTATCACTCAGATCTCAATCTGCATGATACTCAGGTTGCAATTAAAACTGTAAAAGACTTTTTCCAGCAGACACTGGCTCAGAAATTAAATCTTCTCCGTGTTTCCGCGCCTGTTTTTGTATCTCCTTCTTCCGGCCTTAACGACAACCTGAATGGTGTGGAGCGTCCGGTAAGTTTCGATATCAAAGGCCAGGATGAAAACGCTGAGATCGTACATTCTCTTGCAAAATGGAAACGCTACGCTCTCAAGAAATATGGTTTTTCTCATGGCGAAGGACTCTATACCGATATGATCGCTATCCGTCGTGATGAAGATCTCGACAACATCCATTCTGTCTATGTGGATCAGTGGGACTGGGAAAAGATCATCTCCAAAGAAGAACGTACTATGGAAACTCTGATCAATACTGTACGTTCCATCTACAGCGTTCTCCGCAAAACAGAGAAATATATGGCTGTTCAGTATGACTATATCGAAGAGATCCTTCCAAAAGAAATCGCTTTCGTTTCTACTCAGGAACTGGTTGATATGTATCCTGAGCTGACTCCAAAGGAAAGAGAATACCAGATTGTCAAGGAGAAAGGTGCTGTTTTTCTTATGCAGGTTGGTAAGGTCTTATCCAACGGAGAGCGTCATGACGGACGTGCCCCGGACTACGATGACTGGGAACTGAACGGAGATATTCTTGTATACTACCCTGTACTTGATATCGCTCTTGAACTTTCTTCCATGGGTATCCGCGTTGACGAGGAATCCCTTGACACCCAGCTCACAGAAGCAGGATGTGACGACCGCAGAGAACTTCCGTTCCAGAAGGCAATCTTCAACAAAGAGCTTCCATACACGATCGGCGGTGGTATCGGCCAGTCCCGTATCTGTATGTTTTTCCTTCGTAAAGCCCATATCGGTGAAGTACATGTCTCTATCTGGCCTGAATCTATCCGCAGGGCAGCTGAGGAAAGTGGAGTAAATCTGCTGTAAAATATTTCTGTTTTCCAAAGTTTATAGTGATTTTTCACCAAATTTTAATATTTAAACAATTGACATTCTGTACCTTACATACTATCATATTACTGTTCATGGCAGGTTTTTCTGCGAGATACTGACTGTGAACGATCACATCAATTATAACAGCATCTGAACCAGATATCAGATACACATATGATTAAAGAAAGACTGAGGTACCGATTGTGAATATTTTGTTTTTTTTAACACCAAAGAGTGATGTTGCCTATATATTTGAGGATGAGACACTTCGCCAGACTGTTGAGAAGATGGAGCACCGCAAGTTCTCCTGCATCCCGATCCTCAACAATGAGGGTAAATACACCGGAACGATCTCCGAAGGAGATATCCTGTGGGGTATTAAGCGCCTCAACATCAATATTACAGACCTTAAGGAAATGGAAGATGTTTCCATCATGGCCATACCGCGCCGTGCCACCTACAAACCGGTTCACGCAGATGCTGATATGGAGGATCTTCTGGATCGTGCCATCAACCAGAACTATGTTCCTGTCATAGATGACAAGGGTTCTTTTATCGGCATTATCACCCGTAAGGAAATCATTAAATACTGTTACAAGGAAATGAAAAAACTGAGTGCTTCCCAGGATAAGGAAGACATTTCTGAATAACATCTTTCCAAATGCAAAACAAGCCGCTTCCTGTGTGTATTTTAATACATCAGCCAGGAAACGGCTTGTTTTTTTTGCAGCAGATCAGTCAGGGATCACCGGTACTGCATCTGCCGGAATCGGACATACATATCCGGATTTCGTACGTTTTTCAAACTCTGCTCTTGCTTCATCCAGAAGTGAAGTATCTTCAAACAGATCGATCGCGGTCGCTGCGAGGACTTTTCCTGCACACAGGGCTGCTTTATGACCGATCTCTGTGCGGTCACAGGAAACATTCTGCCAGCTGTGACCCGGGCAGCCGTTTGGCCATGCCGCAACGTGGATCTGCGCTGTCGGGGTCAGCCAGCTTACATCTCCAACATCCGTAGACCCTGCTTTGAACGCATCTTTCTGATAGAGAGGTGTCAGGAATGCATTCATCGCATGTCCGTATTCTTTCTGCATCTTCTCTACCTGTTCTTTCGCTTCCTCGTCGTTTTCTGCCGCAACACCAGGAACTGCACTGTGATCGTAGGTTTCCGCAAGTGCATCCGCAAAAGCATTTTCCTCATCCGTATACTGCGGAACGCCCAGTTCTTTGAAGTTTTTATAGAGGACACGCTCAAGGGCAAAGTTGCTCACGGTATCGGCAAGTCCGTCAATAAATTTCTTCTCGTAAGTGGTCTCTGTCATCAGAGCTGCGCCTTCTGCGATCTTGTCGACACGTTTCTGGAGTTCTACCGCCTCAGCCACATGATTGGAACGCACCATATAGAGAACGCTTGCACGAGGCTGTACCACGTTCGGGCTGCATCCGCCTGCGTCTGTGATCGCATAATGGATCCTTGCCTTGTCGCTCATATGCTCTCTGAGGAACTGCACGCCAATATTCATAAGTTCTACTGCATCAAGGGCGCTTCGTCCCATCTCCGGGGCTCCTGCCGCGTGAGAGGCGATTCCTGTAAACTTGTACTGTGTCTGGATACAGGAGTTGGAGGAACCGGTTGCAACTTCATTGACGTCTTCCGGATGCCAGGTAAGTGCCACATCCAGATCTTTCCATACGCCGTCTCTTGCCATAAATGCCTTTGCAGCACCGCCCTCTTCTCCCGGACAGCCATAGAGGATCACTGTGCCGGAGATATCATTTTTTTCAAGATAGGATTTGATTCCGAGAGCAGCAGCAAAGGCTCCTGCACCAAGAAGGTTATGACCGCATCCATGACCATTTCCGCCTGCGCAGAGTTCTTTTCGCTCGGTCAGGCCAGCCTCCTGGGAAAGCCCTGAAAGTGCATCATATTCTGCCAGAATTCCTATATATGGACGTCCATGACCATAAGACGCGGCAAACGCTGTCTCGATACCTGCAGTTCCACGTTCTACTTCAAAACCTTCCGCTTCCAGTGTATCACAATATGTTTTGGCTGACTTGAATTCCTGAAGAGAGAGTTCTGCAAACTCCCAGACTTTGTCAGCGATTTCGGCTATCAGACTTCTTTTTTCCTCAATTGTCTGCAGTGCAGACTGTTTTTCTGCTGTCATAATCTACCTCTTTCTGTAAAGTAGAAAAAGGCGGCCTGCATTTTACAGCCACCCCTTTCACTACTCATAACTACTTCGTATCTTTTGTAAATATTACAGTACCTTGGACAGAAATTCTTGCAGACGCGGATTGGTCGGGTGATCAAAAATATCTTCCGGTGTTCCGTCCTCGATCAGTTTTCCATCTGCCATAAAAAGCACACGGTTTCCAACTTCTCTCGCAAATCCCATCTCATGAGTTACCACTACCATTGTCATTCCCTCTTTGGCAAGCTCTTTCATAACATCAAGAACCTCTCCTACCATTTCCGGGTCAAGTGCAGATGTAGGCTCGTCAAAAAGCATGACCTCCGGCTCCATGGCAAGGGCTCTTACAATTGCAACACGCTGCTTCTGTCCGCCTGAAAGCTGGATCGGATACGCATTTGCACGGTCAGCAAGACCAACTCTCTCAAGAAGCTCCAGAGCCTTTTTCTCTGCATCTGCTTTTGAAACACCCCTTACCTTTATCGGTGCAAGAGTCATATTATCCAGAATTGTCATATGCGGAAACAGATTAAAATGCTGGAATACCATTCCCATTTTCTGTCTGAGTGAATCAATATCCAGTTTGACTTTCTTGCCAGAAGCATCTTTGTATCTCTTTTTGGTAATGTCCACGCCGTTGAAAATGATCTCACCATCTGTCGGTTCTTCCAGAAGATTCAGACTGCGAAGGAAGGTAGACTTACCGGAGCCGGATGGCCCGATGACTACCATGACATCACCTTTGTTGATATTCACAGTCACATCATCCAGTGCTTTGATCGCACCTCTGTGATAATGTTTCTTAAGGTTTTTTACCTGGATCATACTATCGTTTGTCGCCATGGCTCATTCTCCTTTCGAAATATGCGATCAGTTTGGAGGTCGGGAAGCACAGGCAGAAATAGATTGCTGTTGCAACCAGCAGAGGCTCAATGATGATAAATGTTGCACCCTTCACTGCGTTTACAGCAGACATAATATCCTGTACACCGATGGTATAGGTAATCGCAGACTCCTTGATGATAACAACAAATTCATTTGCGATCGCCGGAAGGATATTTTTGAGAGCCTGCGGAAGGATAATGTAACGCAGGTTCATAGTCTGGGAAAGTCCCAGAGAACGTGCTGCCTCTGTCTGTCCCTGATCGATGGACTGGATACCAGCACGGATGATCTCGCAAAGATAAGCTCCTGAGTTCATACCAAGTGCTACTACACCAGGGAAAAATCTGTTAAATTTAATGAATCCAAACAGCTGGAAGGATGGCAGATCAATCATTCCAAAAACCCCATAATAAATGATGAAGATCTGTACAAGCACAGGAGTGGATCGAAGGATCTCAACATATGCTGTTGCGATAAAAGAAAGAGGATTAAATTTTGACAGCCATACCAGCGGTCCTCCCTCTCTCAGATGTCCATTGCGCTTCACGGCCAGGCCACGGAACGGACGAATGTTCGACATACGCATCAATGCCAGAAGCAGGGCGAGTACGAAACCGATCGCTACTGTAAAAAGAGATAACAGTACGGTTACCAGAAGTCCCTGTCTGAACAGCTGTGCATAGGGAGCAATTTTTCCGAAATTTGATAATTTAATAAAACTGTCCATAAAAACTCCTTTCATTATATAGTATTATTTTCAGCAAAATTCCTCCCCATGTATTCTGGGGAGGAATTCGTCAGCTATTATCTTGTATTTCCTGTAAAGTAAATCTGATTATTCAGCATCTGTCTCCGGAACAGCACCATTATCATCCAGTGTTCCTTCATATGTCTGACCTGCTGCAAGCTCTGTAGCATCTGCAACAAATTTGTCCAGGGAACCATCTTCCTTGGCAGCTTTGATTGCCTCATTGACAGCCTTCAGAAGAGCCTCATTTCCCTTGGAAACACCGATGGAAGAACCTGTTGCCTCATATGGTACATCACATACGATCTCGAGATCCGGATAGTTCTCTTTGTAGCTCTCTGCAACAGCTGTCTCAATAAATGCTCCGTCCATCTTGCCGGTCAGCAGCTCTGTGATAAGATCTGTAACTTTCGGAAGAGATACGATGTCGGCATCCGGAGTATTCTCATTTGCAAGAGTAAGCTGAATGGAACCTGTCTGTGCTCCGATAGAATAGTCTGCGTTGTTTGCATCTTCAAGAGTCTTGAATTTGTCTGCTTTATCCTTAACAGTTACAAAAGACTGTCCGCCTTCGTAGTAGATATCAGAAAAATCCATTGCATCTTCACGCGCCGGATCCGGTGAAAGACCAGCCATGCCAAGATCTACGTTCTTCTGAGACAGTTCACTTAATACACCGTCAAAATCCATCGGAACTACTTCCAGCTCCAGTCCCATCTTGTCTGCAATGTATTTTGCCAGATCCATATCAAATCCTGCCAGTGATGGATTGCCATCCTCGTCGATAGAATAGAATTCATATGGTGCAAAATCCGGGCTTGTTGCTACTGTGAGCTTGCCCTCTGTCACAGTCTCAACCTCATCTGCTGCAAATGTCGGTACTGCCATAGAAACTGCCATAACTGCACCAAGTGCCAGTGCTGTAATCTTCTTTAAGCTCATTTTCTTCTCCTCCTCGTTTTCCTCCAAGAATATTTATGCATTAAATTGCATATTCTCTCTTCGTTTTTCTTATTGTAACACACTATTAAAAAATTACAAGCACTACTTTCATTAATAAGCATACAAATTTTTTGCCATATTTGTTATTTACTTTGTAAAAACGCATAAATTCTATGCTTTTTCATCTGATTTCTCCTATAAATCCACGACAAATACCTCTATTATACTTGAATCTGATTTTATATTTTCCTATAATAAATAAATACTTTTACTTTTTTTGTATTTTCTAAATTTTTATGCATTATAAAAGGAGGTCTGTTCTATGGGAATGAATCAGACACCCGCCTCAGAACGGGTACATATCAGTTTTTTCGGAAAAAGAAATGCCGGTAAATCCAGTGTGATCAATGCTGTGACCGGTCAGGATCTCGCAATCGTTTCTTCCGTAATGGGAACTACAACTGATCCCGTTTACAAAACAATGGAGCTTCTTCCTCTCGGACCTGTCATGGTCATTGACACACCAGGAATTGATGATGAGGGCGAACTTGGGACACTTCGTGTCCGCAAAAGCTACCAGGTACTGAACAAGACCGATATCGCCATTCTGGTGGTAGACAGCACCATCGGCAAAGGCGAGGAAGAACTCGCCCTGATCCACCGTTTCCACCAAAAGAAAATCCCCTATCTGATCGTTTATAACAAGATCGATCTGCTTTCAAATGAAGAAATCAAAGATCTGGCCATGTCCGTCCGTCCCGGCGAAGTTCTGGTCAGTGCTTCCACAAATATGAATATCTATGAACTGAAAGAAAAAATTGCCTCTCTGAAACCAGAAGATACGCATAAATACCCTCTGGTACAGGATCTGATCGAACCTCGAGATCTGGTAATCCTCGTCATCCCGATTGACAAGGCAGCCCCCAAAGGCCGTCTGATCCTGCCGCAGCAGCAGATGATCCGTGATATTCTGGAACGAGGTGCACTTTCTCTTGTCGTACGTGACACAGAATTAAAGGATACTCTGGATCATTTCCAGTCACAGGGGATCTGCCCCAGACTTGTCATCACCGACAGCCAGGCATTTGCACGCGTTTCCAGAGATACACCTGCAAATATTACACTGACTTCATTTTCTATTCTTTTTGCAAGATACAAAGGAGAACTTGAGACACAGGTAAAAGGAGTTTCTGCCCTTTCCTCGCTTGAGGACGGTGACCGCATTCTGATATCTGAGGGATGCACTCATCATCGTCAGTGCGGAGATATCGGAACCGGCAAGATTCCTGACTGGATCCGAAGTTATACCGGCAAAAAGCCTGTCTTTGACTTCACCTCCGGCACAGAATTTCCTGAAGATGTTTCTTCTTATAAAATGGTCATCCACTGTGGAGGCTGTATGTTGAATGAACGGGAAATGAAATACCGCATTGCCTGTTGTCAGGATCAGGGGATAGCTGTCACCAATTACGGCATTCTGATTGCACAGGTGACCGGTATCTTAAAGCGAAGTCTGGGCCCGTTTCCTGAAATGCAGAAACTGCTTTCGTAAGACTTCAAATACGATTCAGCGATATTTACAATATATTTGAGTATTTTTTAGCGAAACTTCACAAAACCATAACATTTTTCCGTTATACTGTGATGCTGATAAAGAATATATCTGCTTATGCAGATATGAATTATAATTGTAACTAAATGGGGAGAATAATTTAATAACAGGAGGAAATTTATGAAATTTACAAAAATGCAGGGAATCGGCAACGATTATGTATATGTGAACTGTTTTAAGGAGACAGTTGCAAATCCGTCTGAGGTTGCAAAATTTGTCAGCGACCGCCACTTCGGAATCGGATCTGACGGTCTGATTCTGATCAAACCATCAGATGTTGCCGACTGTGAGATGGATATGTATAATCTTGACGGTTCACAGGGAGCCATGTGCGGAAATGGAATCCGCTGTGTTGCCAAGTATGCCTATGATTACGGCATTGTCAACAAGACAAGTATCTCCGTTGCCACCAAAAGCGGCATCAAATATCTGGATCTGACTCTCGGAGATGACGGAAAGGTTGCTCTGGTCAAAGTAAACATGGGCTCTCCTATTCTCACAGCAACTCAGATTCCGATCGTATCCGACAAGGAACAGGTGATCAATGAGCCCTTGGATGTAGATGGCATTACTTATCGTATCACAGGTGTTTCCATGGGAAATCCACATGCGATCGTATATATAGATGATCTCGATAACCTTGAGATCGAAAAGATTGGTCCGAAATTCGAAAATCATATCGACTTCCCGGACCGTATCAACACAGAATTCGTCAAAGTTATTGACCGCCACACACTCCAGATGCGTGTATGGGAACGCGGTTCCGGCGAAACCCTCGCCTGCGGTACCGGTGCCTGTGCTGTAGCAGTTGCCTCTACCCTGAACGGACTCGTCGATGAGGACAGACCTGTCACCGTCAAACTCCTCGGAGGAGACCTCCAGATTCTCTGGAACCGCCAGGAAAACCTTGTCTACATGACCGGACCGGCTACTACGGTATTTGATGGAGAGATCGATCTTTCATTTCTTAAATAAACTGACGTGCAGGCAGGTATCCTTTGGTCTCTCAGGATACCTGCCTGCACTCTTGTACATTTTCTCTTCTTAAGAGAAATATTTCTCCTTGATGATCTCTACCGGCATTTCTTCTCCGGTCCACAGTTTAAATGATGCTGCTCCCTGATACAGAAGCATGTACATACCGTTTCCTGTCCTGCAGCCTGCTTCTCTGGCCTCACGAAGCAGACGTGTCTCCTGTGGATTATAAATTACATCAAATACAAACAGATTCTTATGGAACATGCTTGTATCTGTGATGATCGTTCTGTCCACATTCGGAGCCATTCCCACAGAAGTACCATTTACGAGAATCGCACTCTCTGCGATGGATTCACGGAGAATCTCCTGATCAGAAAAATCATGAAGAGTAACTTTGCACTCTGTACGCTCATTTAATTTGGCAACAATTTCTTCTGCTCTTGCGAAGAAATTATCTCTTACATTAAATACGTTGATCTCGGCAACACCATCCAGTGCAGCCTGTACCAGGATTGCTGTAGCTGCTCCACCGGCACCCAGAAGAGTCATCTTCTTTCCGATGATGTCCACTCCGTTCTCTGCAACTGCTCTCATAAATCCAACACCGTCGGTTGTGTAAGCCGTCAATACGCCATTGTCATTGACGATCGTGTTGCACGCACCGGAAATCTCGGAAGCAGGAGATACCTTGTCAGCAAGCTTACACATGATATTCTTGCCCGGCATGGTAATATTCCATCCTCTGGCTCCCATTGTGCGGAGACCCTGAACTGCTTCCGGCATCTTGTCTTCCGGTACATCAAACGCAAGATATGTATAATCCAGCCCCAGCTGATCGCATGCTTCATTGTGCATTTCCGGTGAAACGCTGTGTGCGACCGGGCTTCCAAGTAAACATAATAATCCGGTGTGTCCTGTGATATGTTTTGACATAATCCATATTCCTTTCCGCGTATCAAAATTTGGCAGATTATTCCTGCCTGTATATAAAAATCATTATACACACTTTAAAGTGATAAAGCAAGCAAAAAAACTACTTATACCAATGTTTTCAGTATACCAAGCACACCATCTTCCTGATAGGACGGGCATACTTTCTTCGCCGCTTCTTTCACTTCTTCCCTGGCATTTGCCACCGCATAACTGTATCCGGCATTTTTCAGCATTTCAATATCATTGATATTATCCCCAAAAGTACAGGTTTCCTCCGGGGTTATCCCAAGATACTCCTGCAGGAACGCTACTGCCGAACTCTTGTCTGCTCCATGTGGCGTACAGTCCATCCATTCTTTGCCTGCACAGGCCATATTTACCTTATCCTTCCAATATGGTGTGAAGACAGGTGCACATTTTTCCTCGCAGTGATCTGTATTATAAATGGCAATCTTCATGATCTCTCCATCTTCAAAAGAAGGCTCCGCAAGATCCGGTACTTCTTTTATATCATATCCGTAAGAATCTTTCAGCCAGTGGAACATCGGTGTGTTTGCATTTTCTGCATAGCTTACATCCGGACCTGAAATGAAATAATCGCATTCCGGCATTTCTTTCTTTGCCATCTTCGCCATATTCTTCCATATTTCAGCAGACAGTGTATGTATTTTCAGTATCTTTTCAGATGTGCGGATCAGTGTTCCTCCATCTGAGATAAAAAAGATCTGATCCTTCACCGGTGCAAACAACTGCCTTTCACTGCTGTATTGTCTGCCTGAACAAGCCACAAAATATATGCCTTTCTCTCTGAGTTTCCTTATTACATCCATATATTCCGGATTAATATCCAGCGTTCCATCTTTTACAAGTGTTCCGTCAATATCTGATACCACAAGTCTGATCATAACATTTTCTCCTCGGTTTATATCCATTTATCGCAATAAGCATATAATTACATTTTTCCGGAAAAATTTCAATATAAATAATATGAGGTGAAGCGTTTTGCATAACAGGAAGATTACATAATAATTTCCTGTTACAAAGCAAAAAACTGCACACCGCCGCATTTGGTCAGTGCACAGTCTTTTATTAAACGCAGAATCAGATTCCAAGTTTTTCTTTCATGTAATCTACCGGAGTATCTTTTCCAGTGTAAAGCTTGATGGCGATCAGTGCCTGGAACAGCATCATGCTCATACCATTGTAAACTTTTTCACATCCGGCTTCTTTTGCCTGTTTCATCATAACAGTTTCGCGTGGTGCATAAACGGTATCTGTTACGATCAGATCTTTTTTGAAATAGGATGGATCCGGAATGTTGGAGAGGTCTTCCAGCGGATGCATTCCTACGCCTGTTGCGTCACAGAAAAGATCTGCTGCATGCATTTTTTCTTTGAGAAGTTCAAGATCTCCCAGATCATTCATGGTAGCCTTGCAGTTTGTGTTCTTGTTGATCAGATCTACGATCTCTTCTCCACGGCTGTAGAATTTATCTTTGATGTTGAAGATTTCCATCTCGGCAATTCCGTCAAGAGCTCCGCGTACTGCGATTGCTGTTGCAGCTCCGCCGGTTCCGATCAGAACCATCTTCATTCCTTTGAAATCAATGCCTTCTTCTGTAAGACCCTGCCAGTATCCCATACCATCAGTATTGTAACCTTTGAGTTTACCGGTAACCTGTCCGTTTTCATCACGCATATTTACAACTGTGTTGATCGCACCACATAATCTTGCAGCTTCATCAACCTCATCCAGATATTTGTGGACAACAGTTTTATTTGGCATGGAAATGTTGGAACCCAGCATTTTGAGAGCACGGATACTCTGAACAGCATCTTTAAGAGAATCGTTATCTACTTCAAATGCAAGCTGGATAACATCGTCACCGTTTTTGTCGTATGCAAGGTTATGAGTTGTCGGTGACTGTGTATGACGGATCGGATAAGCCATTAATCCTACTAATTCTGTATGACCTGTAACGTTTGGCATGATTTTTTCCTCTTTTCTTTTATGATAATTTTAAGTCTCTGCTATTGATCACTCAAGCGGATCTAAATGCAGAAATCCCTGAGACTCCAGTACATTCAGCACGGCACGGCCTTCCATGGTACCTTCCATGATACGGCGGGCACGCACAGAATCACCGATGGTGTATACATAGGTATCTGTATCCTTGAATGCTTCTTCGATCTGAGGAAGTACCGGATTATTGGAACGCATTCCAAGACAGTTGAATCCGAAGTCAAAATCCAGATCTTTGATCTGTCCGTCCGGAAGTTTTACTGTGAACGCGTTTTCCTTAACTTCCTGAAGTGCTGTATTCACATATTCTCTGACACCATACTTGTCATGTGTCTCACGCATGGAACATTTGGTGATCGGATCTGCAAGCATACCGATCTGCGGAAGCATATCTACGATCGTACATTCTGCTCCGCGAGGTGCAAAATATTCAATCACATCAAGTCCTACAGATCCTCCGCCGACTACAACCACCTTCTTGCCCTGACATGCTTCATCCGGATATTTTCCGGCATTGAGGTTATTGATCATATCAAAAATGGTAGCTACATTTCCGGCCTCAATGTTTTCTTTAAGACCTTTGATCGGTGGAACAAGCGGAACAGAACCTGTTGCATTTACAACGATATCCGGTTTGAACTGTCTGATTTTTTCAACAGTTGCCTCTGTATTCAAGAAGATATAAAGATTCTTCAGTCTGGCAGCACGGGCTTCCAGATATTTCGGGAAATCTTTCATACGGGTCTTGCTCGGAAGATCGGAGATAAATGTTGAAAGACCTCCAAGATGATCTTTTTTCTCCAGAACAAAAACGTTGCATCCTACTTCTGCTGCTGTACATGCAGCTTCCATTCCTGCAGTACCTCCACCGACAACTACAACATTGCAGTTCTTATTGACTTTGAGAGCTTTATAAATATCACCTTCCGGTACTGCCGGGTTTACTGTACAGCGGATCGGACGGTTTACACCAATACGGTTTCCGGCACAGCCAACATTACATGAGATACATTTACGAAGAAAATCCTCTTCTCCGTTCTCAACCTTCTTGACCCAGTTCGGCTCTGCGATAAGACCACGTCCCATTCCGACGATATCTACGTCACCGCTCTCGAGGACTTTCTCTACTACCTTCGGGTCACGATAGTTACCTGCATTGATAACCGGTTTTCCGAATTTGTCTTTTACAGCACGTGACATATAAGATCTCCATCCATCCGGAAGGAAGTTGGAATCAATCTGATACTGAAGAGATGGATTCAGTCCACAGGAAACATCGTACATATCTACAAATTCATCAAGATATTCCAGATATCCCAGTGTATCCTCCAGTGTGTTTCCACCTGGCACTCTCTCTTCAGCTGAGATACGGACGATGATCGGGAACCATGGTCCTACATTCTTACGAACCTCTTCGAGTACCATACGTGGGAAACGAAGACGGTTTTCCACAGATCCTCCAAACTCGTCTGTTCTCTTATTATAGTAAGGGGAGATAAACTGACTCATCAGATAAGAATGTCCGCAGTGGATCTCGATCGCATCGAAACCGATCGCCTGGACACGCTTTGCAGCCTCTCCGTATTTTTTTACAGTTGTAAGGATTTCTTCCTTTGTCATCGGACGCGGAACTTCTCCACCAACTTTTGTCGGAATGTTGGAAGAAGAAACGGTCTCCATTCCGGTTCTTGCAGAAGAAGCTGAAGCTCCGGCATGGTTGATCTGGATTGCCACGGTAGCACCATTTTTGTGAAGGTTTTCTACCAGCTGATAATAACGCGGCATGAAGCTGTCGTGGTCGATACGGATCTGACTTGTACCATTGGAGCCTGCCGGATATTCAATATTGGCATTCTCCAGGATGATAAGACCTGTGCCGCCCTTTGCACGAAGAGAATAATAATTCATATGACGGTTACTCATCTCTCCGCTTGTCTCACCGTAGTTGGTTCCCATAGGAGTCATTGCAATACGGTTTTTGATTGTTGTTCTTTTGATTGTTATGGGTTCAAAAATCTTTGGGTATTCACTCTTCATGAAATAATCTCCTTATTCGTTAACATCATATTCATAATACGAGTGGCCATCCTTTGTTTGTGACACCTTTATCATAACTCTTTGTATTAAAAATTAACAATATCTTTCAGATAAA
>CAKRTP010000004.1 GCA_934402155.1 uncultured Blautia sp.
AAAAAAAATGTTATCCCAGAGAAAGCACACGTTTATTACGTGTTATTCATGCTTTCACCTAGAATAACATTTTCTATTTCAGTTGTGAACTGTTTTCACTGCTGATTTTTAGTATCTTTTTAATTTAACAACTACATGACGGTATGGTTCTTCACCCTCACTTACTGTCTCCACAAATTTATTACCCTGAAGTGCAGAATGAATAATTCTTCTCTCATAAGGATTCATTGGCTCAAGAACTACCGGTTTTCTTGTTTTCTTAACTTTATAGGCAATTCCTCTCGCCAGATTTTCCAGAGTTTCTTTTCTGCGTCTTCTGTAGTCTTCTGTATCAAGCTTTACTCTGATATAGTCAGCTTTTCCTTTATTTACAACAAGGCTTGTAAGATACTGAAGAGAATCCAGAGTCTGTCCTCTCTTACCAATAAGGATTCCCATATCCTGACCTTCAAAGTCTACCTCCAGGCATCCATCTGCAGCATTATACTTAGATGTGATCTCAACTTCTCCAAGATCCATAGATTCAAATACATCATGAAGGAACACGGAAGCTCTCTCTTCAATTTCTTTGATCTCCTCCGGATCTGTAATGATCTCAATCGGTTTTGATGCCTTTACCGGTTTTTCTTTTGCCGGCTTTACTTCTCTTACTGGCTTCTCCTTATGATTTTTCTCTTTCGGCTGTTTCTCTCTGACCGGTTTCGCTGTTTTTTCTTCTCTGGAAACTGCTGCCTTTGCTTCTGGTTTACTGTTAGCTGCTTTGACAGATGCTTTTGGTGCCGGTTTCGGTGAAGATTTTTTTGCTTCCGGTTCAGACTCGCTCTTGAATGCATCCAGTTTAACAGATTCTACAATCTCTTCGAATTCTTTTTCTTCTGAATGATCTTCTACTTTACGAGCTTTTATGATCGCAGGCTTACTTCCAATTCCGAAAAATCCAGAACTGCCTTCGCTTATTACCTGAATGTCAAGCTGATCACTGGACACACCCAGTTCAATACATGCTTTTGTAATTGCTTCATTCTTGTTTTTTGCTGAAAACTGCATATATTCATTCATGATAAAACCCCGACCTTCCCTCTCTTATTTCTTTTTGTTTTTCTCATCAAAAGCTCTGACCATGTTCGCTTTTGCGGTAATGCTGTCTTCTTTTGCATGAGCAGCATTCTGATAAGCTTCTTCTACTTTCTTTGCTCGTTTGGCTTCATCAGAACCACTCATACCTTTGTCGATCCTGTTGATATTCTTGACACTCTGATGTGCCTGATTTGTGATCTTCTGCGGCGGAAGTCCTTCCTTTGCACGTTTGGCTTCCATCTTCTTCATGTTTTCATTTACAAGGTCATCAATATTCATATTGTTCAGATGACGATTGATAAGAATCTGCTGAATACTTCTTACTACCGCACTTGCGATCCAGTAAATACCAAGACCTACAGGAAATGTAAAACAGAAAAATGCCGACATAAGAGGCATTACTGTATTCATTGTTTTCATGGAGCTTGCCATTGCATTATTTTCATCACCGTTCTGTGTTGCTGCCTGCGGCATAAGCTTCAGGTTAAGCATCTGTGTTGCCCATGACAGAAGCGGAATTGCAAGAGCCGCAATGATCAGAAGCAGAGAACCTGTTTTGATATAACTCAGTGGCTGATCTGCAATATTCAGCACACCAAAGGTCTGCATCTTCTGGATTTCAGAAGCAGTTTTGCTGATCTGATCTGAAAATCCGGAAAACTGGCTGATTTCCTGTAAGGATTCCCACTGGGACGGAGACAGGGCGTACAGAAAATCTACAATAGAATCTGCGTTATCTGTAACCTGTCTTACTCGGGTCATTTTGTTCTCTGTGATAAAATTATTGATGATATCTGCAAATCCGTTTACTGAAAGGATCTGGGTGCAAACACCATTGAATACATTATATACACTGCTTACATATGCAGGAATATTCTGGATAACCTGATACAGTGCGTACAAAATCGGAAGCTGGATTGCAAGCTGCACACAGCTTCCTGTAGGAGATACCCCATATTTCTGATATACAGCCTGGGTTTCCTCCTGCATTTTCATCATTGAGTCCTGATCTTTTTTACCCTGATATTTCTTCTGGATTTTCTGGATCTCCGGCTGCATGATCGCACTCAGCTTAGAGAATTTCTGCTGTTTGATCTGCAGAGGAGTCATAAAAAGATAGATCAGAATACTGAAAATAATAATACAAAGGCCAAGGTTCTGAATTCCAACCATATCCAGCACTTTGTAGATACCATTCATGATCCAGCCCATCACGATTGCGACCTGGCCGATAATCGGGGTACCACTTTTAGTAGCCAAAATCATACTTTCCAATTTTTTAGTTCCTCCTGGATACTCTTATGAAGTATACTGTTTTTTGAACAGTTTCTACTTCATTTACCTTCATGGTACGGGATCATATCCTCCATGAGAAAAAGGATTACAACGTAATATTCTCCATACTGTCAGTAATCCTCCCCTAAACGCACCATATTTTTCGATTGCTTCCAAACCATATTGAGAACATGTGGGAATATAAGGACATTTTGTTCTCTTCATCGGTGATATATATTTCTGATAAAGACGTATTATCTTAATAAGAAGTTTCTTCATCCTCATGAACCTCATTTATAATCTGATGCTTCCCTGCCAGATGCATAAACGCACTCTCTATCTCCTGATAACTTCTGTCCTTTGCCGTCGGCCTGGCAATTACAACAATATCAAGATCTTTTTTGAAAAATTCCTCATTCAAACGATAACTTTCTCTTATCAGTCTGGTGAGTCTGTGGCGAACCACACTGTTCCCTACTTTTTTACTTACTGATATTCCCAGACGATTCTTCATGTACTGATTATCCAGTACGTACATCACCAGATACCGATTTGCTTTTGATGTTCCATGTCTGTATACCTGCTGAAAATCTTTGTTTTTCTTTAAGGACTCTGAATATTTCATCGAATCCCCCTTCTTTTATTATAGAAGAAAAGACCACATAACTGCGGTCTTATATCTTAGGCTGATAACTGCTTTCTTCCTTTTAATCTTCTGGCTGCTAATACTTTACGGCCACCCTTTGTGCTCATACGAGCTCTGAAACCATGAACTTTCGCTCTAGATCTTTTCTTTGGCTGAAATGTCATTTTCATAGGTAAAGCACCTCCTTTATCTATTATCCCTATTCATACTATTATCATAGAACATCGTTTTAATTATATTCATTCTGCCCTTATTCGTCAAGTTAAAATTCATAAAAAATCCAATAAAATTAAGCATTTCCGCCACTTTCAAAATAACCCACACTCAATTGTGGAAATATCAGGTATACATAAAGTTATCCACTTTTTGTGGATAACTTGTGGATAACTTATATTTTACCGCCTTTTTTATCCTCATTTTATCCCCATTATTTCCACATTCTACTAATAAATGCCTTTATTTTGCAGTTTTCGTTCTGTGGATAAACTTATACACATTATAAGGTCACTTTCTGTCATCTGTCCGATGTTATGTAAACCTATTGGCACTTATCCCCCACTTTCACCTTATGCACATGTGGATAAAGTGGATAACTTGTGGAAAAGCTTTCGTTTTCCCCATAAATAATCATTGATTAACCTCTGAATTTATTATAATATATAAAAGGATATTTATGTCCATTAATAAAATTACAAACATTCAAAGGAACCAGGAGATTGAAATATGGATAAAGTTATAGAAAAATGGGATGAAATTCTTCAAACAGTTAAACGCGACTACAATATAAGTGATGTTGCTTTTAATACATGGCTCAAACCGCTTGAAGTTTATGATGTTACAGACAACATCATCACTATTCTCGTCCCATCTGAACAGGTAGTATTAATAAATCTTCTTAATAAAAAGTATAAACTTCTTCTCCAGGTTACCATCTGTGAACTGACCGGAATAAGTGAATGCGATATTAAATTCATATCTCCTGATGAAGCACCACAGAAAGATGTTTCTTCTTATGATAATACAGCACCAGCTATGTCAGATATTGAACGTCGCTGCGAAGATGCACATTTGAATCCAAAATATATTTTTGATACTTTTATTGTCGGAAATAATAACAAATTTGCTCAGGCCGCAGCTCTCGCAGTTGCAGAATCTCCCGGGGATACTTATAATCCGCTCTTTATTTACGGAGGTGCCGGTCTTGGCAAGACTCATTTGATGCATTCCATTGCTCATTATATTATTGAGCACGACGAAAACAGCAAAGTTTTATATGTAACCAGTGAAGAGTTTACTAATGAACTGATTGAAACAATCCGAAACGGAAATAATTCTGCAATGTCCAAATTTCGCGAGAAATACAGGAATATTGACGTTCTTCTGGTCGATGATATTCAGTTTATTATAGGAAAAGAATCTACACAGGAGGAATTTTTCCACACTTTTAACAGTCTGCACAGTGCCAAAAAACAAATCATCATATCTTCCGATAAACCTCCTAAAGATATGGAAATCCTGGAAGAACGTTTCCGTTCAAGATTCGAATGGGGTCTGATCGCAGATATTACATTGCCAGATTATGAAACCCGAATGGCAATTCTTCACAAAAAAGAGGAACTGGAAGGCTATAATATCAGCGAAGAAGTTATTAATTACATTGCTACCAATATCAAATCCAATATCCGTGAGCTGGAAGGTGCTTTCAATAAAGTAATGGCAAGCTCCAAACTTGAGAAAAAAGAAGTTACCCTTGAACTCGCAGAGCAGGCACTCAAAGATATTATCTCGCCTAATGAACAGAAAGTGATCACTCCGGATTATATTATTTCAGTTGTTGCTGAACACTATCATGTAACAGTGGCAGAACTCTGCGGAAATAAGCGTAGTTCCAAAATTGTTATGCCAAGACAGATTGCCATGTATCTCTGCCGCGAAATTATCGACACTTCACTCAAGACAATTGGTAAAAATCTTGGTAATCGAGATCATACTACAGTTATGCACGGAATCGAAAAAATTGAAAACGAATTAAAGACAAATGATAACCTCAAAAACTCTATTGATACATTAAAGAAAAAAATTAATCCACAGGGTTAAGTAACTTATCCACACCTATTTTCAAAGTTATCTGCCGGTTTTACACGAAGTTATACAGTCCACAAAACCTTTATTTTCAAGGTTTGAAAGACTTTTTCACATAATCAACATCCCCTAAGGCGGCTACGGCGGATATCTTATTATTTATATATTTATAAAGGCAATTTTCAAACATGAAGGGAGTTATACACAACATGAAGATTATCTGTCCCAAAAACAATTTATTAAAAAGCGTAAATATTTCTTTGAAAGCTGTTCCTTCTAAAACAACAATGCCAATTCTTGAATGCATTCTCATAGATGCATCTACCAACCAGATCAAATTTACAACAAATGATATGGAACTTGGTATTGAAACTATTGTAGAAGGACAGATTGAAGAAAAAGGAATAGTTGCTCTTGATGCGAAGATTTTTTATGAAATCATCCGAAGACTTCCGGACAGCAATGTAACTATCAAAACTGATAATAATTATGTTGCAACAATTACCTGCGAAAAAGCAAAATTTACAATTCCAGGAAAAGCAGGAGAAGATTTTGCATATCTTCCTGTCATTGAAAGAGATGATACTTTGACTCTTTCTCAGTTTACTTTGAAAGAAATGATTCGTCAGACTATTTTTTCCATTGCTGTCAATGAAAATAACCGTTTAATGACAGGAGAATTGTTTGAAATCAAAGATAATTGTCTGAAAATAGTTTCCCTGGATGGACATCGTATTTCGATCAGAAAAATGCCTTTAAAGCGAGATTATGCAGATCGTAAAATTGTCGTTCCTGGAAAGACACTCAGCGAAATCAGCAAAATTCTCTCTGGTGAAATTGATGATCAAGTCAGCATATATTTTACAAAAAATCACATTTTATTTGAATTTGATCAGACAATGGTTGTCTCACGACTTATTGAAGGAGAATATTTCCGTATTGATCAGATGCTTTCCAGTGATTATGACACCAAAATCAGTGTTAACAAAAAAGAATTTCTGAACTGTATAGACCGTGCAACACTTCTTGTAAGAGAAGGAGATAAAAAACCGATCGTAATTGAAATCAATGATAATGCAATGGAACTGAAAATTGATTCTTCTATGGGATCCATGGATGAAGAGATTGATATTGAAAAAGAAGGAAAAGACATTCTTATCGGATTTAATCCCAAATTTCTGATAGATGCTTTGAAAGTTATTGATGATGAAACAATTCATATGTATTTGATGAATCCAAAAGCACCATGTTTTATCAGAGATGATGCGGAAACGTATACTTATCTGATACTGCCTGTGAATATCAGCCAGAATCAGACGAGATAATATGTGTATTCATTGAGGTGGTTTGAAAGGAGAATTATTTTGGAAATTACAATAAGAGATGAATTTATCAAGCTGGGTCAGGCCTTGAAACTTGCCGGAGTGGTAGAAGATGGTGTTCAGGCAAAATATGAAATTCAGGATGGAAATGTAAAAGTAAATGGTGAGGTAGATCAGAGGCGTGGACGAAAAGTATACGCTGGTGATGTGATCACTTTTGAAGGCCAGGAAATCAAAGTTATAAAATAATTATGTATATTGAATCTGTACAACTTCAAAATTTCAGAAATTACCAGGAATTGCAGCTTGATTTTGATAAAGGTACTAATATTTTTTACGGCGATAATGCACAGGGAAAAACCAACATTCTGGAATCTGTTTATCTATGTGGGACAACAAAGTCCCACAAAGGAAGCAAAGATAAAGAACTTATTCGTTTTGGTAAAGAAGAAGCTCATATCAGGATGTTTATAAAAAAAGATGGGATTTCTTATAAAATTGATATGCATCTTCGTAAAAATAAGGCAAAAGGGGTTGCGATCAATGGTCTTCCGATAAAAAAGGCAAGAGAACTGTTTGGAATTGTGAATCTTGTCTTTTTTTCACCGGAAGATTTAAATATTATAAAGAATGGGCCGGGAGAACGACGCAGATTTATAGATATGGAACTTTGTCAGCTGGATCAGATATATCTGACAGATCTGGCTGGTTATAATCATATCGTAAATCAGAGAAATAAGCTTCTGAAGGATATGTATCACAATCCGGTTCTTCAGGAAACACTTGAAATATGGGATATGCAAATGCTGCAGTATGGACAGAAAGTCATACGCAAAAGAAAAGAATTTGTTAAAGATCTGAATGCTGTTATTCAGGAAATACACAGCAGCCTGACCGGAGGTGAGGAACATATAGAAATTCTTTATGAGCCAAGTACGGAGGCTGAATTTTTTGAAGAAACTTTGAAAAAGAACAGAGACAGGGATATAAGAATGAAGATGACTTCATCGGGTCCTCACAGGGACGATCTCTGTTTTATGGTAAATGGGATAGATATAAGAAAATTTGGTTCGCAGGGTCAGCAGAGAACAGCAGCATTATCTTTGAAACTTTCAGAGATATATCTGGTAAAACAGAAAATAAAGGATACACCGGTACTTTTGCTTGATGATGTACTTTCAGAGCTGGACAGTAACCGTCAGACATATCTTCTGGATTGTATCCATGATATCCAGACGCTGATCACCTGTACCGGTCTGGATGATTTTGTAAGTCATCAGTTTCATCTGAACAAAGTTTTCAAAGTTGTAAAAGGGGAAGTATTTGAGCCTGTATAAGAAGATTTTCTGTATGGAAAGAGTTTTGACAAGCATATAAGCATATGTTACACTGTTCATAATCTTGGAAAGTTGGTGAAAATATTGGACAAAGAAGAATTTCGGATCAAACTTGAAGAAATTAACCGCCTTGTAGAAAAGAAAAACTATAAGGATGCCATGGAAGTTGTAGACAGTATTGACTGGCGTCGGGTAAAAAATGTCCATACCTTATGTGTTGTAGGTGAAATTTATGCAGCAAATAAGAGGTATGATGACAGCCGGGAAATTTTTCTTCTGGCATACCACAGAGCTCCTATTGGCAGAAACATTTTATATCGATTAATAGAAGTATCTCTAAAAATGAAGGATATTGATGAGGCAATGGAATATTATGAGGAGTTTCTGGAGGTTGCTCCTAATGACAGCACTCAGTATGTGCTGAAATATAAAATCCGTAAAGCAGAGCAGGCGCCGCTGGAAGAACAGATCAGAATTCTTGAAGACTATAAAGAAAAGGAATTCACGGAAAGATGGTCATATGAGCTGGCAAAGCTGTATTATCAGAATGGTGATACCAAGAAATGTCTTGATCTCTGTGATGAGATGGTTCTTTGGTTCAGTGATGGTAAATATGTTATGAAAGCACTGGATCTTAAGAATCGGATGGGGATGCTGACTGGTGCAGAAAAGGAAAAATACGACAGGCAGTTTATCCCGAATCTCAGGACAGTAGAGCAGGCAGCTGAACAGAAAACAGAAGTTTCGGCCAGTGAAAATATTGAGCAGAAAACAGAAGCAGCACCGGCAGCAGATGATGATGCACCGGTGATTGAGAGTGTAGACATTGATGAACGCGATGTCAATGGAGCAGAAAGCCTTCAGGAGAAAATATCAAAAGGTATTCGTGATATTTTTACAGGAAAGAAAAAAGAATCAGAAGAATTCATGAAGGAAGAGGCTCCTTCGGAAGAAGTTCAGGAAGAAATGATCAGGGATATTTCTTCTGATGAGGAACAGGTAAATGTGCCGGAACTGGAACCGGAGGATGCTGTGATTCCACCGCCTTCAGATCAGGGAAAGTCTATTTTCAGTTCCATCGAAGAAAAAATTGAAGAAGTTACAGAAAAAGAAATCCAGGACTCAAAAGAAGAAGTCGAGGAAGAAAACAATGCAGATGAACTTCCTGAGATAGAATTCGAAGAAGCAGAAACTGAATCGGAAAATGTTCCGGAGACAGTTGAAGAGCCGGAACAGGATAAAGAACTGAAAAAAGAAGCTGAAGAGATCAAGCTTCCTGAACTTGAGATTCCGGAGGCAATGAAGAATGTTGGAATGGAAAATCCATTACATACGGAAGTTCCGAAAGCACCGGATATCTGTCTTCCTGGTGCAGATGATCCAGAGGATCAGGAATTTGAATTTAATCTGGAAGATACGATTCTTGCAGCAGCAACTGCACAGGGAATTGAAATTCCGGATGAACCGGAAGTTAAAGAGACAGTGCAGGAACAAACTGACATGGATGAAGATGATTATATGTCAGAAGAAGATCTTCGCAGTGCAGAAGAAGAATTTATGAATGGTCCATCCTGGAAAGCGGAATCAGAAGAAGACGTTTATGATGACCTGGATCTTTATGAAATGGAAGATGATTCCGAAGAAGATTTTTCCGAGGAAGATGGTTATGAAGATGAAGATGTCAGTGATCTTGAGGATGAAGAATATTTTGTAGAGCAGTATGAAGAACAGGTTAAGACTCCTGTAAAGAAAACAAAGCTTAAAAAGACTGCAAAGAAATCCAGACAGCCGGAAGATGAGGATATGGAGCAGCTGCTTTATACAATTGAGCCGAAACGTAAGGTAAGAGATATCATTCCAAGAGAAAAGAAAATGACAGCGGATGAAGAAAAACTCTTTACTTACTTTGCAAAAGTCCCGGGACTGAGAGAGCAGATTGTGGATGCACTTTATGATGCCCAGATCTGTGCTGCTGATAAGACCTCCAGAACAGGAAATATTATTGTAATGGGTGGTCGTGAGACAGGAAAGACAAGATTGATTTCAGGACTGATTCCTGCAATCTGCAAGGAACTTGATCTAGAAGCATCAAAAGTAGCATATGTTTTTGCTGATCAGATCAATGGTAAAAATGTTGCTGAGATCGTTCGCAAAATGGCAGGTGGTTTTCTGGTTATTGAAAACGCAAATCAGCTTACGAAGGAAACAGTCAATCAGCTGAATAAAGCAATGGAATTCCGTACAGATGGACTTATTGTGATCATTGAGGATGAGAAGATTGGAATGCGTAAACTGATCGCAAGATTTCCGAAATTTACATCAAAGTTTACCTCAATGATCAATATTCCGGTACTTACCAACGATGAGCTTGTTAATTTTGCACAGATATATACAAGAGAAAATGGATATATGATCGATCAGATGGCCATGTTGTCATTGTACAATCTGATAAGTACAAGTCAGAAAGAAGATCAGCCAATGAATATTGGTGCTGTTAAAGATATCATTGATGGAGCGATTGCAAAATCAAGAGGAGGACTTCGTAAACTGATTTCAAAGAAAAAAGTAAATCAGGATGGATATCTGGTTCTTTATGAAAAAGATTTTAATTAATGAGAGGAGAAAATATGACCACACCTTATCTTGGAAATCCTAAATATACCATTGAAATTCTTCAAAAGTACGATTTTGTATTTCAGAAAAGGTTTGGTCAGAATTTTCTGATCGATACACATGTTCTGGATCGGATCATTAAGGCTGCTGAAATCACAAAAGATGATTTTGTGCTGGAAATTGGACCTGGAATTGGTACGATGACACAGTATCTGGCAGAGGCTGCCAGAGAGGTAACAGCAGTTGAGATTGATGATGCACTTATTCCAATTCTTAAGGATACGCTGAAAGAGTGGGATAATGTAACCGTTCTTCATGGAGATATTCTTAAGACGGATATACGAAATATTGCAGAAGAAAAGAATCAGGGGCGTCCGATCAAGGTTGTTGCAAATCTTCCGTATTATATTACGACACCGATCATTATGGGATTATTTGAGAGTCATGTCCCGGTAGAGTCTATAACGGTTATGGTTCAGAAAGAAGTGGCAGACAGAATGCAGACCGGACCAGGATCTAAGGATTATGGAGCTTTGTCTCTGGCTGTTCAGTATTATGCAGAGCCAAAGATTGTTGCAAATGTTCCCCCGAACTGCTTTATGCCAAGACCTAAGGTAGGAAGTGCGGTAATACGGTTAACCAGACATCAGAACCCGCCTGTGACAACAAGGGATGAGAAACTGATGTTTCGTCTGATCCGTGCATCGTTTAATCAGAGAAGGAAGACACTGGCAAATAGTCTTAAAAATTCGCAGGAACTGCCGTATTCCAAGGAAGAGGTTGAGGCTGCAATCACAGAATGTGGACTTCCGTTGAATATCAGAGGAGAAGCGTTAAATCTGGAACAGTTTGCAAGACTGGCAGATATATTTTCAAAAGTGAATAAATAAACAAAAATAAAAAGCATCCGGTGGCTGGTCGGATGCTTTTTACTATTTATTAAATTTAAAAGGAAGGAGAGTTGATAACCATTGCAGGTTATCAACATATGAAAAAGAAAATTATAAAAATAATGTTGGCTGTATTATTTTTATGGCTCTAGTATAGTCAGAAATTATGATGGAATCGTGTTGAAGTTATGAAAAAACAGTGAACAAAGGTCAAAAGTTTTATGAATGGAAGCAGAATAAAAAATTTTACAGTGTATCTGCAGATCTGTGCTATAATAGGGACGCCTGAAGCGAAGATACCAGGAGACAGGGAAGAAAGTTCAGGCAGAAACATGAAAGCTGAATGATTCAGGAGGTAATAGAAATGAAAATAAACAAAAAATTAAGTGCACTGCTTCTCGCAGGTGCTATGGCATGTACAACACCGACAATGGCATATGCACAGGATAGTTCTGATATAGTTGATCAGGCAGCCGCAATATTACAGGATAACGGAGTAGATGAACTTCTCTCTGATCCGGATAAGGTAGTGGATCTGATCGTGCAGGCTAAGGAAATCCTTGGTCAGGTTGATGTATCAAATGATGAGATCGGGGAAGCACTTGATATAGCGGCACAGAGTGCAGGTATTAGTTTATCTGATTCGGAAAAGAATACACTGATCCAGTTATATAATAAATTTAAAGATACAGATCTGGATGAGGATCAGTTAAGAAGCCAGGTAGAGCGAGTATATAATAAACTGGAGGAACTTGGAATCACGAAAGATGATGTCAAGGGAATACTTGGCAAGATGCTGGATTTTGCAAAAAGTTTTATTGATTGACCTTGCAGTGAAGACAACAGTGCGTTTGTGAAAAACACCTATACAAAAATCTGAACAAAAATAAAAAATATAGTATAATTGAATAAAAAAAATAATTATATAAGAATAAAATTGTGCAAATACACGAAAACTTCATTATTTATTCATAAAAAGTTCATAATTGACTGATATTATAATTACAGTTCGAAAAGAACTTCACTAACAGACGTTGTAATGTTCTTCATTACACATAAATTTTTTCATAATAATTGCCCCGGTAAACCACTGCCGGGGCACTCCTCGTTTAAAGGTCCCTTTTAGGGACTTTTTTATTTTCTCAGATATATAAGTATGCTATAATACAACTGAATAATGCTAAGATATCATTGATTTGCTATTACAAAAAGTAATCTGGATAGAATTTTTATATCAGATGTACGAGGAATCAGAAAGAATATGAGAGGAGATTTCATACCATGACTGAATCTATGAGAGATTATGAAAAAGAACTGGAAGCTTCGATGAAGACGATAGAAGAAGGCGACATTCTTACCGGCACTGTGATAAGTGTGGATGAAAAAGAAGTTATCCTTGATCTGAAATATTATGCAGAAGGAGTGATTCCGGCAGAGAATTTCAGCAGAGAACCAGGATTTAACATTAAAGAAAATGTGCAGGAAGGTGATGAGGTTTCAGCCACAGTAATCCGAAAAGATGATGGAAATGGAAACATACTGCTTTCAAGAGTGGAGGCAGCGGACGTTCTTGCATGGGATAAACTGAAAGAACTGAAAGAAACAGGGGCAGTTCTGGATGTTGTAGTCAGGGGAATTACCAATGCAGGTGTGATTGCATATGTGGAAGATGTCAGAGGTTTTATTCCGGCATCAAAACTTTCCCTTGAGTATGTTGAAGATACGGAAGAATATTTGAACAAGCCAATTCAGGTACAGGTGATAGATGTAGATAAAGAAAGTAAGAAACTGATTCTTTCTGCCAAAGAGATTCTTCGTGAAAAGGCGGAAGAAGAACGAAAAAATAAAGTTTCAAATCTTGAAGTTGGTCTGATCACAGAAGGAACCGTGGAGAGTCTGCAGCCATATGGTGCATTTGTAAATCTTGGAAACGGACTTTCTGGTCTTGTTCATATTTCTCAGATTTGTGAGAAGAGAATCAAGAAGCCATCTGAAGTCCTTTCAGTTGGTGATAAGGTGAAGGTAAAAGTTACAGCAATCAAGGAGGGGAAACTCAGCCTCAGTATCAAAGAGGCATCAGATATGATGGCAAAAGAAATTGAAGAAGAAGTCTATGAAGTTCCAGATGCAGGAAAACAGGCGACTACTTCACTGGGATCTCTTTTTGCAAATATAAAACTGGATTGAAAGGATAAAGACAGATGAGGAGTCAGGAAAAAATTTTTGTTATAGGACATAAAAATCCAGATACAGATTCTATATGTTCAGCAATTGCATACTGCGACATTAAAAACAGAACAAGTCAGAAGCAGAAGTTTGTGCCGAAGCGTGCCGGTCAGATTAATGAGGAAACGGAATATGTTTTGAGCCGTTTTGGGGTGCAACCACCGGGATATTTAAGTAATATCGGAACTCAGGTAAAAGATATGGATATCCGTATGAGTCCGGATGCAGATAAGGGCATGTCATTGAAGGCCGCATGGGATATCATGCAGGAAAACAGCATTGTTTCACTTCCGATCAGAGATAAGGAAGGTGCGCTTGAGGGTTTGATTACGATCGGTGATATTGCCAAGACTTATATGGATACTACGGACAGTTATCTTTTGTCCAGAGCGAGAACGCAGTACCAGAAGATAGCAGAAACGATCAGTGGGGAGATCATAGAAGGAAATCCTCATGGATATTTTATCAAGGGACGAGTTATGGTGGGAACTGCGAATCCGGATAAAATGAAAGAGTACATTGAGGAAGATGATATGATCATCATGGGAGACCGTGAGGAAGATCATCTTCAGGCAATTGCTCAGAATGTGAGCTGCATTATTGTTGGACTTGGAATCCAGGTTACAGAAAAAGTTGTAAAGCTGGCTCATGAGAAAGATATTATTATTATTGCATCACCATATGATACCTTTACAATTGCACGACTGATCAACCAGAGTATCCCTGTCAGATATATCATGAAAACAGATAATCTGGTAACTTTTAATACAGAAGATTTTACAGATGACATACAGGATGTTATGATCAAGCATCGTCATCGAGCATTTCCGGTCATCAACAAGAAAGGAAAATGTATCGGTACGATATCCAGACGTAATTTTCTGGGAATGCACAAAAAACAGGTAGTGCTTGTAGATCACAATGAAGTTGACCAGGCAGTAGATAATATTGAAAAAGCAGACATTCTTGAGATCATAGATCATCATAAACTTGGAACATTGCAGACTGTTCAGCCAATCAGTTTCCGTAACCAGCCGGTAGGATGCACAGGAACGATCATGTATCAGATTTATGGCGAACAGAAGCTTGAAATTCCGCCTAAGATCGCAGGACTTCTGTGTGCTGCAATTATTTCAGATACTCTGATGTTCCGTTCACCTACTTGCACACTGCAGGATAAAATGGCAGCAGGAGCGCTGGCACTGATCGCGGATATTTCCATTGAGCAGTTTGCAAAAGAAATGTTCAGGGCAGGAAGCAATCTGAAGGATAAATCTCCGGAAGAGATTTTTTATCAGGATTATAAGAAGTTTATCGCAGAGGGCGATATCTGTTTTGGTGTGGGACAGATCAGCTCCATGGATTCAGAGGAGCTTAAGGAAATTAAGGCAAGACTGCTGCCATTCATGGTAAGTGAATGTGGACGTCATGGAGTCACAAGAGTTTATTTTATGCTGACTGATATCATGACCCAGTCAACAGAACTTCTGTTTTATGGAGAAGGAAGTCAGGAAATGGCAGAGAACGCATTTAAGATGGAACCAAAGAATGATGCATTCTATCTTGAGGGAGTAGTTTCCCGTAAAAAACAGCTGATTCCTCCGTTGATGGAAGCAGCACAGATGTCCGGTGAATATGCATAAAAAGTCAGGAGAGGTTGTAATAATGGCGAAACAGACCTGGAAACCTGGAAATATGCTGTATCCGCTTCCGGCAGTAATGGTGAGCGTTACAGATGGGAAAGGTAAAGACGATATAATAACAGTAGCCTGGACCGGTACAATATGCACAAATCCTCCAATGGTTTATATATCTGTGCGGCCAAGCCGCTTTTCACATCATATGTTGATGGAAACAGGAGAGTTTGTTATTAATCTGACTACAGAACAACTTACCAGAGCTACTGATTACTGCGGTGTACGTTCCGGCAGAGATGTCGATAAATTTAAAGAAACAGGGCTTACAAGAGAAAAAGCAGAATTGGTAAAAGCACCGATGATCAAAGAATCTCCAGTATCCATAGAATGCCGTGTCACAGAGGTCAAAAAACTGGGTTCACATGATATGTTCCTGGCAGAGGTTCTTGCTGTACATGCAGATGAGGAATATATGGATGAGAACAATCGCTTTGATCTTAACCGTGCACGTCCGATGGTATATTCTCATGGGGAATATCTTGGTGTTGGAAAGAAATTGGGGACATTTGGATATAGTGTCAAAAAGAGAAGAAAAAGTGCGAAAAAATGAGGGTTCTCAAAGAGGGATTGCAGAAACAGGGCATTTATGTTAAAATGAACGTTAAGCAATTTGTGAGAAAGCAAACAGGAGAGCGGACATTTTATGAATAATATAACATTGATAGGAATGCCTGGAGTCGGAAAAAGCACAATAGGCGTTGTACTGGCCAAGGTATTGGGCTATCAGTTTCTTGATTCGGATCTTCTGATCCAGAAGCAGGAAAGAAGGCGTCTGCGTGAGATCATTGAAGAAGAAGGGTACATGGGATTTAAAGAAATCGAAAACCGTGTCAATGCTTCTATCGATGTGAATCATACAGTAATTGCGACAGGTGGAAGTGTCGTATACTGCGAAGAGGCTATGAATCATCTGAAGTCTGTTGGAACAGTTGTATATTTGAAATTATCTTTAGATTCCCTTTCGAAGCGTCTTGGAAATCTGCAGTGCAGAGGAGTACTGTTAAAAGAAGGACAGACCCTGAAGGATCTGTATGAAGAACGAACTCCGTTATATGAGAAATATGCAGATGTTGTGTTAGATGAAGAAGGGAAAGATTTGGAAGAAAGTCTGCACGATCTTTTGGAAATACTAAAGGAGAATTCAAAGTAACTAGCAGGTTACTGTGAACAGAGCGAACAGTAATACTAACAATGGAGTGGAAGAGCACAGAGTAAATTTTTATTTACAAATAGCAAATCTGTGTTATAATACAGATTTTGAGGATGATATTTATTTCTGGCATTCGCTTCAACTTGTGAAGTGAAAATAATTATAGAGGTGCTTTATGGAACAGTATGTAATTAAAGGTGGAAATCCGTTAGTAGGAGAGGTTGAAATCGGTGGCGCGAAGAACGCTGCTCTTGCTATTCTTTCTGCTGCGATCATGACGGACGAAACCATTCTTATTGAGAATCTGCCTGACGTAAGAGATATCAATGTTTTGTTGGAAGCAATTGCCGGGATAGGAGCTCAGGTTGAGCGAATTGACAGGTCAACCGTTAAGATTAACGGATCTACAATTGATGATATCAGTGTAGATTATGAATATATTAAAAAAATCCGTGCATCATATTATCTTCTTGGTGCACTGCTTGGTAAATACAAACATGCAGAGGTTCCGCTTCCGGGTGGATGTAATATCGGAAGCAGACCGATCGATCAGCATCTGAAGGGATTCCGTGCATTGGGAGCAAATGTGAATATTCTTCACGGTGCGATTGTTGCAGAAACAGAGAACCTTCATGGAAGCCATATCTTTTTGGATGTTGTATCTGTAGGTGCAACGATCAATATTATGATGGCAGCATCTCTGGCCTCAGGTCGTACCACAATTGAAAATGCAGCCAGAGAGCCGCATGTTGTAGATGTGGCAAACTTCCTGAACAGTATGGGAGCAAACATCAAGGGTGCGGGAACAGATGTTATCCGTATCAAGGGAGTTGAGAAACTTCATCGTACAGAATATTCTATTATTCCGGATCAGATTGAGGCTGGAACATTTATGTTTGCCGCTGCTGCAACTGGTGGAGATGTTACAGTAAAGAATGTTATTCCTAAACATCTTGAGGCAACCACAGCAAAGCTTGAAGAGATTGGATGTGAGGTTGAGGAATTCGATGATGCGGTACGTGTACGTGCAGGTAAGAGACTTCATCGTACTCATGTTAAAACACTTCCGTATCCGGGATACCCGACAGATATGCAGCCACAGATTGCTGTCACACTTGCTCTTGCAGAAGGTACAAGTATCGTGACAGAGAGTATTTTTGAAAACCGTTTTAAATATGCGGATGAGCTTTCAAGAATGGGTGCTAATATTAAGGTTGAGGGAAATTCAGCTATCATTGATGGTGTTCATAAACTGACAGGTGCAAGAGTAAGTGCACCGGATCTTCGAGCTGGTGCGGCTCTGGTAATTGCAGGTCTGGCAGCAGATGGAATCACAGTGGTAGATGATATTGTTTATATCCAGAGAGGTTATGAAAACTTTGAGGAAAAACTGAGAAGCCTTGGTGCGGAGATAGAGAGAGTTTCCAGTGAGAAAGAAATTCAGAAATTTCGTCTTCGCGTAGGGTGAGAAAATTTGTCAGATAGAATACTTGACAAGTATATAAAATAAGTTTATTGTATGTAATGCAATAACTTTATAAGATGGCCTTTTATTCAGAGTGGTGGAGATACAAAGGATCTGTGAAGCCACGGCAACCCCTCCGTTGAGAGGAAGGTGCCAACCTGAGCGAGTGATCGAACAATAAGAGGATTGAAATCAAATTCAAGACAGTCCTATTGTTTGGGCTGTCTTATTTTGTTATATGGGGATCGTGGAGTCGAAAAGTGATGAAATGGTCTGCAAACTGTTGTTAAATGATTATATGAAAGGAACTAATTATGGAGAAAATTTTATTTACATCTGAATCTGTAACTGAAGGCCATCCGGACAAAATGTGTGATGCTATTTCCGATGCCATTCTTGATGCAATTATGAAAGAAGACCCTATGGGACGTGTAGCCTGTGAAACAGCTACAACAACAGGGCTTGTGCTTGTTATGGGTGAGATCACAACAAGTGCATACGTTGATATTCAGAAAATCGTAAGAGACACAGTAAGAGAAATTGGTTATACCCGTGGCAAATATGGATTTGATGCGGAGACATGTGCAGTTATCACTGCAATTGATGAGCAGTCTGTCGATATTGCACTTGGTGTTGATAAGGCACTGGAAGCAAAAATGGGTGAGGACGAGATCGATGCGATTGGAGCCGGAGACCAGGGTATGATGTTTGGATATGCTTCAAATGAGACTGAAGAATATATGCCATATGCTATCAACATGGCACATAAACTTGCGCGTCAGCTCACAAAAGTCCGCAAAGACGGAACTCTGCCATACTTAAGACCAGATGGAAAAACACAGGTAACTGTTGAATACAGCGAAGATGGAAAACCGATCCGTATTGATGCGGTTGTGTGCTCAACACAGCATGATCCGGAAGTAACACAGGAACAGATTCATGAAGATATCAGAAAATATGTTTTTGATGAAATCATTCCGGCAGATATGGTAGATGAAGATACCAAATATTTTATTAACCCTACAGGACGTTTTGTAATTGGCGGACCTCACGGTGACAGCGGGCTTACAGGACGTAAGATCATCGTTGATACTTATGGCGGAGCAGGACGTCATGGCGGCGGAGCCTTCTCCGGAAAAGACTGCACAAAAGTTGACCGTTCTGCAGCATATGCAGCACGTTATGTAGCAAAGAATATTGTTGCAGCAGGACTGGCTGACAAATGTGAGATTCAGCTTTCCTATGCGATCGGTGTGGCAAAACCTACTTCTGTCAATGTTAATACATTCGGAACAGGAAAACTTTCTGATGGAAAACTTGTTGATATTATCCGCGAGAATTTTGATCTTCGTCCGGCTGGAATCATCCGTATGCTTGATTTAAGAAGACCGATCTACAAACAGACTGCTGCTTACGGACATTTTGGTCGTACAGATGTAGAGCTTCCGTGGGAAAAACTGGATAAAGTTGATGATCTGAAGAAGTATCTGTAAGACAGTCTGCTGTGAACAGTAATTAAGACATGTTTTTTTAACGTTTTTATAGAAAATTTAGAGATAGGAATATCTTGATATGATATAATGAACGCATATATAACGAGTGTAAATTCGGTATATATGCGTTTATTTGATTTACAGTAAATACAGAGAAGTGGAGATGTGTTATGAAATTAAAACAGAGAATCATACTTGGCTTTCTGATGATCATACTGGTTCCACTGCTGCTGTTTGCAGCTACTTTATATGGATTCAGCGAAGCGCAGCACAGGAATGCACCAAAGAATGACACGGTTCAGGAAAGTACGTATGATATTACAATCGGCGAAAATGACAGTTCCGGATTACGGATCATGACGAAGGACTTGTTTTTTACTGCTCTGGTTATTCTGATATTTACAAGTGTATCCGTAGGATTATGGATATACAGAAGTGTTGCGATGCCACTTGTGAAACTTAGGAAAGCCACGCAAAATATTAAAGAGGGAAATCTTGATTTTGTTCTTGATGTAGAGGGAACGGATGAATTTTCTGAGCTTTGTCGGGATTTTGAGGAGATGAGGAGAAGGCTCAAGGAATCCGCAGAAGAAAAAATCATTCTGGACAAGGAAAATAAAGAACTGATCAGCAATATTTCACATGATCTCAAGACACCGATCACAGCAGTAAAGGGATACGTTGAGGGAATCATGGACGGTGTAGCTGACACACCGGAGAAGATGGATCGTTATGTACGTACGATTTATAATAAGACAGTTGAGATGGATCATCTGATCAATGAACTTACCTTTTATTCCAAGATTGATACAAATCGCATCCCATATACGTTTAGCAAACTGAATGTTGAAGATTATTTTTCAGACTGCGCAGAGGAGGTCGGACTGGAACTGGAAACGAGAGGAATCCAGCTTTGTTATGCCAACTATGTAGACAGTGATGTGCAGGTTATAGCTGATGGTGAGCAGATTCGAAGAGTGATCCATAATATCATCAGTAATGCTATTAAATATATGGACAAAGGAAAAGAAATAAAGGGCATCATACAGATTCGTGTGAAGGATGTAGGAGATTTTGTACAGATTGAGATCGAAGATAATGGAAAAGGTATTGCAGCCAAAGACCTGCCATATATTTTTGATCGTTTTTATCGTACAGATGTATCGCGCAATTCTGCAAAGGGAGGCAGTGGAATAGGCCTTTCAATCGTACGCAAAATTCTGGAAGATCATGGCGGTAAAGTATGGGCAACAAGTCGTGAAGATATTGGCACGATCATGTATTTTGTTTTAAGAAAATATCAGGAGGTACCTGTAAATGAGTAAAATACTGATTATTGAAGATGAAGAGGCAATTGCAGATCTGGAAAAAGACTATCTGGAGTTGTCAGGATTTGAAGTAGAGATTGCCACAAGAGGCGATGTGGGACTTGAAAAAGCACTGGAAGAAGAATATGATCTGATCATTTTGGATCTGATGCTTCCGGAGGTAGATGGCTTTGACATCTGTCGTCAGGTACGTCAGGAAAAGAACATCCCGATCATCATGGTTTCTGCAAAGAAGGATGATATTGATAAAATACGTGGATTGGGTCTTGGAGCAGATGATTATATGACAAAGCCATTCAGTCCCAGTGAGCTGGTTGCCAGAGTAAAGGCACATATGGAAAGATATAACAGACTTGTAGGTTCCAATGTGGTAAAGAATGATATTATCGAAATTCGAGGAATTAAGATAGACAAGACTGCCCGCAGAGTATGGATAAATGGGGAAGAAAAAACATTTACTACCAAGGAATTTGATCTTCTTACTTTTCTGGCAGAAAATCCAAATCATGTATACACCAAGGCAGAACTGTTTCGCCAGATATGGGATATGGAATCTGTGGGAGATATTGCAACTGTTACTGTCCACATAAAAAAAATCCGTGAAAAGATTGAATTTAATACAGCTCAGCCACAGTATATTGAAACTATCTGGGGTGTTGGCTACAGGTTTAAGGTATAAAAATTATGGAAAGATTATATAGAGCATTAGAAATTTACAGCCAGGAAGACTACTATCCGTTTCATATGCCGGGACATAAGCGAAATCCAAAGACTGTTAATACGAAATTGCCGTTTGACCGGGATATTACGGAAATAGAGGGATTTGACAATCTGCATCATCCGGAAGGAATTCTCAAAAAAGCACAGGAAACAACAGCAGATATATACGGTACGAGAGAATGTTATTACAGCATTAATGGCAGTACAGCGGCGCTTCTGGCTGCAATTTCAGCAGCAGTTCCGAGAAACGGACAGATATTGGTTGCGAGAAACAGTCATAAAGCTGTCTATCATGCTCTGTATATAAGAAATCTGATGCCGACTTATATTTATCCACAGATGGATTCAAAATGGTGGATAAACGGAGGAATTTCGCCAGATAAAGTGGAAAGAGCCCTTGCTGAAAATCAGGAGATCAAAGCAGTCCTTATCACATCACCAACGTATGATGGTGTAGTGTCTGATATTGAAAAGATTGCAGAGATCGCACACAGATATGAGATACCGCTGATCGTAGATGAAGCACATGGGGCACATTTTCATTTTTCAAATTATTTTCCGACATCAGCAGCAGATCTGGGCGCAGATCTGGTTATTCAGAGCTTTCATAAGACGTTGCCGTCCATGACTCAGACTGCTGTTCTCCATAATTGCAGTGATCGCGTTGACAGCAGGCTTATTCGCAGATTTATGGGGATTTATCAGAGCAGCAGTCCGTCCTATATCCTTATGGCAAGTATGGATGCCTGCATGGAAAAAATGGATTCTGATGGGAATGAAATGTTCAGGGAATTTACGAAAAATCTTGAGAAGACGAGACGAAGACTTTCAGAATGTAAACATATTCGTCTGTTTGCACCGGAAATCGGAGAAACAGGTATATTTGCCTATGACCGTTCCAAGCTTATTTTTTCTACACGATATGCTTCGGTAACAGGAATAGAACTGGCAAAGATCTTACTGGAAAAATATCATCTTCAGATGGAAATGGAGACAGAGCATTATGTAGTTGCTCTGACTGCAGTGGGTGACAGTGAGGAAGGATTTGAACGTCTGTGTCAGGCAATTGAAGAACTTGACAGAGAAGAAGGCAAAAAGAAAAAAGAAACAGAAGAACAAACGATAAAAAGAACGGCATATACTTCATTAAACCAGCTCATGTCTGTTACGGAAGCAATGGAGTCAGAGAGTGAGATTTGCAGACTGGAAGAAAGTATAGGACAGATATCAGCAGAGTTCGGCTATCTGTATCCGCCGGGAATCCCGTTAATCGTTCCGGGAGAACAGATTACTGGACAATTTATCCGTAATATGAGAATATACATGGAAGAGGGATTATATCTGCAGGGACTGGAAGATTATACTAATGAAACCATCCGTGTAGTATCCCAGAATACTATGAAGGAGCAGTAAATTTAATATTTCATGGGAAAGATTTTTTATATTATGGGAAAAAGTGCTGCTGGTAAAGATAAAATCTATTCTTTGCTGGCAGATAATCATGAACTCAGCCTGAATAAACTTGTATTGTACACGACCAGGCCTATTCGTGCAGGTGAGCAAAATGGTGTACAGTATTATTTTACTGATGAGTGTAAACTTAAAGAGTTTGAGGAAGAGGGAAAACTGATCGAATCCAGAGCATATCATACTGTTCATGGAATCTGGACATATTTTACAGCAGATGATGGACAGGTGGATCTCTTGAAGGGAAATTACCTCGGAATCGGAACACTGGAGTCCTATCAGAAACTGAGAGAATATTATGGGACAGAATATGTAATTCCTCTTTATGTTCAGGTGGAGGATGGAGAGAGACTGCAGAGAGCTCTTTGCAGAGAACGTGCCCAGGAAAATCCTAAATATGAAGAGATGTGCAGACGTTTTCTGGCAGATCAGGAGGATTTTTCAGAGGAAAATATCTGTAAGGCAGGAATTAAATTAAGATTTACTAATGATAATTTAGAATTATGTGTCGAAAATATTATAAATTATATAAATTCCCTTTCATAGATAAAAATAGTTTTGAATGGGTAACAAAGTATGATATAATGTAAGAACAGCGAACAAAGATTCGTATACAGAAACTATAAACGAGAGAGGTGATTCTGAATGGTTGGTTTCAACAATATTATCGGGCACGAAGAGATTATAAGGCATCTGAAAAATGCAGTAATGACAGGAAAGGTATCTCATTCCTATATTTTTACGGGAAGACCCGGATCGGGTAAAAAGCTTCTTGCAACGACTTATGCAATGACTCTTCAGTGCGAGGCTGGTGGAACGGAGCCATGTCAGAAGTGCGATTCCTGCAAGAAGGCATTGGGTAAAAGCCATCCTGATATTATCATGGTGAACCATGAGAAACCAGGAACTATCTCAATAGATGAGATTCGTGATCAGGTGATTTATGATGTGGCGATCAAACCATACTGCAGTCCGCATAAGATATATATTATACCAGATGCGGAGATGATGACAGTACAGGCTCAGAATGCTCTTCTTAAGACAATTGAGGAACCGCCGGAATATGCAGTGATCATGTTGCTGACCAGTAATGCGGATGCACTTCTTCCGACAATTCAGTCCCGATGTGTAAGACTGGATCTGAAAGTGGTAGATGACAACCTGGTCAAGAAATATCTTATGGAGCGTCTTCATGTTCCGGATTATCAGGCTGAAATCGATGCATCATTTGCACAGGGAAGCATTGGCAGAGCTCAGGAAGCAGCAACATCTGAAGAATTTGGAAGGATGACAGAGAATGCTCTGAGAATTCTTAAGTATGTAAGCAGTATGCAGACATATGAGCTGACGGATGTGATTCGTGAACTTTCTGATGAGAAACAGCATATAAGTGATTATCTGGATATTTTCCAGTTCTGGTTCCGGGATGTTCTGATGTTTAAGGCTACCAGAGAAATAGACAATCTGGTGTTCAAGCAGGAAATTAATTATATAAAGGAACAGGCGAGCCAGCGTTCATACGAAAATCTCGAAAAGATACTGGAAGCACTGGAGAAAACGAAGGTACGTCTGCGTGCAAATGTAAATTTCGAGCTTGCTCTTGAACTTCTGTTCCTGACGATCAGGGAGAGATAGAATGACAAAAATAGTTGGAATCAGATTCAGAAACGTCGGTAAAATATATTATTTTGATCCTAAAAATTATAAGATGCAGCCGGGTGATCATGTGATCGTAGAAACAGCCCGTGGAGTGGAGTTTGGAAGAGTTGTACTTGGACCGAAGGAAGTAGGAGAGGATGAGGTGGTTCATCCTCTGAAGGAAGTTTTAAGAGTGGCGACTCAGGCAGATGAAGAGAGAGAGAAGCAGAATCGTCTCAAAGAAAAAGAAGCCTTCAAAATCTGTCAGAAAAAGATTCGTGAACATGAACTGGACATGAAGCTGATCGATGCAGAATATACATTTGACAATAATAAAGTACTCTTTTACTTTACAGCAGATGGAAGAATTGACTTTCGTCAGCTTGTCAAGGATCTGGCAGCAATTTTTAAGACCAGGATTGAACTGAGACAGATAGGGGTTCGCGATGAAACCAAGATCCTTGGAGGAATCGGAATCTGTGGCAGATGTCTCTGCTGCCATACTTATCTGTCTGAATTTGCACCGGTATCTATCAAGATGGCAAAAGAACAGAATCTTTCACTGAATCAGACAAAGATTTCCGGTGTATGTGGCAGACTGATGTGCTGCCTCAAGAACGAGCAGGAAACTTATGAAGAACTTAACAAGAAGCTTCCGGGAATCGGAGACATGGTAACACTTCCGGAAGGAATACAGGGAACTGTGCAGAGTGTAAATGTTCTTCGTCAGAGAGTAAAAGTTGTTGTTGAGATCAATGATGAAAAAGAGATTCAGGAGTTTCCGGTGAATGAACTGAAATTCCGTCCACGTAAGAAAAAAATCAAAATATCAGATAAAGAAATGAAGGAACTGGGAAAACTCGAAGACAGAGAAGGAGATAAAAAGCCTCATGGAAAGAAATCCTCTGACTGATCTGGTATATCCAGGAGAGCGGGTCGATGACCTGCAGAACGGATTTTATGTGATCCAGAATCCTGAGAAATTCTGTTTTGGAATGGATGCGGTTCTTTTATCTGGTTTTGCAAAAATCAGAAAAAATGCCAGAGTCCTGGATATGGGAACCGGTACGGGAATTATTCCGATCCTGCTTAAGAGCAGAGAGAAGGGAACTCGTTTTACAGGTCTGGAGATACAGGAAGAATGTGCAGATATGGCATCACGCAGCGTTGCGTATAATGGTCTGGAATCTGCAATTGATATTGTGTGTGGAGATATTAAAGAGGCTGCCGAAATTTTTGGAGCAGCTTCTTTTGATGTGGTGACAAGTAATCCTCCGTACATGATAGGGGAACATGGATTGCGTAATCCGTACATGGCAAAAGCAATTGCAAGACATGAGGTACTCTGCACACTGGAAGATGTCGTAAGTCAGGCATCCAGAGTACTCAAAGACAGAGGGCATTTTTTTATGGTGCATCGCCCGTTCCGTCTTGCCGAGATTTTTCAGGTACTGATGAAATATAAGCTGGAGCCAAAGCGAATGCAGCTGGTATATCCGTATATAGACAGAGAACCGAATATGGTGCTGATAGAAGCCTGCAAAGGAGGAAACTCCCGAATTACGGTAGAACGTCCTCTGATCGTTTACGAGAAGCCGGGAGAGTATACGAGAGCAATTCTGGAAATATACGAAATGATATGATGCCCGGTACAGAGAAAACAAGTTGCTGAAAACGGAGTGAACAGTGATAAATCAAGAAAGGAAACTGATTTATGAGTGGTAAATTATATCTTTGTGCGACACCAATCGGAAATCTGGAAGATATTACATTGCGTGTCCTGCGCACACTCAGAGAGGTGGATCTGATTGCAGCAGAAGATACCAGAAACAGTATAAAACTGCTGAATCATTTTGAAATAAAAACGCCCATGACCAGTTATCATGAATATAACAAGATTGATAAAGCGCATATATTGATCGAGAAAATGCACAGTGGAATGAATATTGCACTGATCACAGATGCAGGAACTCCGGGAATTTCAGATCCGGGAGAGGAACTGGCCGCAATGTGCTATGAGGCAGGAATTGAAGTGACATCGCTTCCAGGACCTGCTGCATGTATCACAGCACTTACATTATCAGGACTTTCGACCAGGAGATTTGCTTTTGAGGCATTTCTTCCAATGGACAAAAAGGAACGCAGGGAGATACTTGACGAACTGGTGAATGAAACGAGAACGATCATTGTGTATGAGGCACCTCATAAACTGGTTCGTACGCTTAAAGACCTCAGGGAAACTCTTGGAAATCGCAGAATGACTCTTTGCAGGGAATTGACCAAAAAGCATGAAACGGCTCTTCGTACAACAATTGATGAACTTATTGCCCGTTATGAGAATGAAAAACCACTGGGAGAGTGTGTCCTTGTGATCGAAGGCAAGAGCCGCCAGGAACTCAAGGAAGAAGCTGTAGCCTCCTGGGAGGAGATCTCCATCGAGGAACATATGGAAATTTATGAAAAACAGGGGCTCTCCAGGAAGGATGCCATGAAGCAGGTGGCAAAAGACCGTGGAGTTTCCAAGAGAGATATTTATCAGCATCTGCTTCAGTAAATAAAAGAACTGTGTTTCCAAAAAAATGTGAAATACAGTTCCTTTTTTTGTACATTGTTTTTATAAGAAAACAGGGATTTTTAATGGAAAGAGAGTTGCTTTTGTGCTATAATAAATTAGTATACGTATGTCCAACAGAGGATATACAACCATTAGTTTTTATATAACATTGAATGACAGGAGGCAGCACATGGGCGGAGAAAATACGGAGTACGGAGCGGACCAGATTCAGATTTTGGAAGGGCTGGAAGCGGTTCGTAAAAGACCGGGTATGTATATTGGAAGTACATCCAGCCGGGGTCTGCATCATCTTGTATACGAAATTGTAGATAATGCGGTAGATGAAGCTCTGGCAGGATATTGTACAGAGATCCAGGTAAGTATCAACCCGGACAACTCCATTACAGTTGTAGATAATGGACGAGGAATTCCGGTAGGTGTCAACCATAAAGCCGGAATCCCGGCAGTTGAAGTTGTATTTACCATTCTTCATGCCGGTGGTAAGTTTGGCGGCGGAGGATATAAGGTATCCGGAGGGCTTCATGGTGTAGGAGCATCTGTTGTAAATGCCCTGTCCGAATGGCTGGAAGTTACAATATATCATGAGGGCAGAGAATATAAACAGCGCTATGAGAGAGGACATACAATGTATTCTCTGAAGGTTGTAGGAGAGTGTGATCCGGAGCAGACCGGAACAACTGTTACATTCCTGCCGGATAAAGAAATCTTTGAAGAAACTGTTTATGATTATGATGTTCTGAAACAGCGTCTTCGTGAGATGGCTTTTCTTACCAAGGGACTTCGCATTATTCTTAAGGATGAGAGAGAAGACTCCAAGAAGGAAAAGGTTTTCCACTATGAAGGTGGGATTCGAGAATTTGTCACATATCTGAATAAGAGCAAGGAACCTCTGTATCCGGAAGTGATTTACTGTGAGGGAGAAAAGGATGGTGTTTCTGTAGAAGTAGCGATGCAGCACAATGATTCCTATACAGAGAACAGCTATGGATTTGTAAACAACATCAACACACCGGAGGGTGGTACGCATATTGTCGGTTTTCGTAATGCACTTACCAAAACTTTTAATGATTATGCGAGAAAGAACAAACTTCTCAAGGATAGTGAACCGAATTTAAGTGGTGATGATATCAGAGAAGGTCTGACTGCGATCGTGAGTGTCAAGATTGAGGAACCTCAGTTTGAGGGACAGACAAAACAGAAACTGGGAAACAGTGAGGCGCGAGGAGCTGTAGATTCTGTTGTGAGTAAACAGCTTGAGATATTCCTTGAGCAGAATCCGGCTGTGGCAAAGGCTACCGTTGAGAAATCTGTTCTTGCACAGAGAGCAAGGGAGGCAGCACGTAAAGCACGTGATCTTACCAGAAGAAAATCTGCACTTGATGGAATGTCACTTCCGGGTAAACTTGCAGATTGTTCAGACAAAGACCCTAAGAATTGTGAAATTTATATTGTAGAGGGAGATTCTGCGGGTGGTTCTGCCAAGACGGCAAGAAATCGTGCAACACAGGCAATCCTTCCGCTGCGAGGAAAAATTCTCAACGTTGAGAAGGCGCGTCTGGACAGGATTTATGGAAATGCAGAGATCAAGGCGATGATAACAGCCTTTGGAACAGGCATCCATGAGGATTTTGATATCAGCAAACTGCGTTATCACAAGATCATCATTATGACAGATGCCGATGTGGATGGTGCACATATTGCAACACTTCTTCTGACTTTCCTTTACAGGTTTATGCCGGAACTTATCAAGCAGGGATATGTATATCTGGCACAGCCGCCACTGTATAAAGTAGAAAAGAACAAAAAAGTCTGGTATGCCTACGATGATGCAGAATTGAACAGCATTCTTGGGGAGATTGGACGTGACAATAATAACAAGATCCAGCGTTACAAAGGTCTTGGAGAGATGGATGCAGAGCAGCTTTGGGAGACAACCATGGATCCGGAGAAACGAGTTCTTCTTAGAGTGACTATGGATGAATCGGCTACTTCTGAAATTGATCTGACTTTTACCACTCTTATGGGTGACAAAGTTGAGCCAAGACGTGAATTTATCGAAGAAAATGCACGTTTTGTAGAAAATCTGGATATCTAGGAGAATAAAAATGGAAGACAATATTTTTGACAAAATCCATGAGGTGGATCTGCAGAAGACCATGGAAAAATCTTATATAGATTATGCCATGAGTGTTATTGCATCTCGTGCTCTTCCGGACGTAAGAGATGGTCTGAAACCGGTACAGAGAAGAGTGCTGTATTCCATGATCGAGCTGAACAATGGTCCGGACAAGCCGCATCGTAAATGTGCACGTATTGTCGGTGATACCATGGGTAAATATCATCCTCATGGAGATAGTTCTATCTATGGAGCGCTTGTAAATATGGCTCAGGACTGGTCTACAAGGTATCCTCTGGTAGATGGTCATGGAAACTTTGGTTCTGTGGATGGTGACGGTGCAGCAGCAATGCGATATACAGAGGCACGTCTGAGTAAGATATCCATGGAAATGCTTGCTGATATCAACAAAAATACTGTTGATTTTCAGCCGAACTTTGATGAGACAGAGAGGGAGCCGGTTGTACTTCCGTCCCGTTATCCGAATCTTCTTGTAAATGGTACTTCTGGTATTGCAGTTGGTATGGCAACAAATATCCCTCCTCATAATTTAAGAGAAGTTATTAATGCAGTTGTCAGGATCATTGATAATATCATCGAGGAGGACAGAGAGACAACGATTGAAGAACTTCTTGAAATCGTTAAGGGTCCGGATTTTCCGACAGGAGCAACAATTCTTGGAACAAGAGGAATTGAAGAAGCATATCGTACAGGTCGTGGAAAAATCCGTGTCCGTGCGGTGACGAATATCGAGACACTGCCAAATGGCAAGTCCCGTATTATTGTTACAGAACTTCCATATCTTGTGAATAAAGCACGTCTGATCGAAAAGATTGCAGAACTTGTCCGTGATAAAAAAATTGACGGAATTACAGATCTGAATGACCACTCCAGCAGAGAGGGAATGAGAATCTGTATCGATCTGAGAAGAGATGCAAATGCAAATGTTGTTTTGAACCAGTTGTATAAACACACTCAGCTTCAGGACACTTTTGGTGTGATCATGCTGTGCCTTGTTTCAGTAAATGGAAGCCTTCAGCCTAAAGTGCTGACGCTTCCTGAGATGCTTAAGTATTATCTTGCACATCAGGAAGATGTAGTGACGAGAAGAACGAAATATGATCTGAATAAAGCTCAGGAACGTGCTCATATTCTGGAAGGTCTTCTTAAGGCACTTGATAATATTGATGAAGTAATTCGTATTATCCGTGCTGCGAGAAATGTTCAGATTGCAAAGCAGGAGTTAATGGATCGTTTTGAACTGACGGATGTTCAGGCACAGGCAATCGTAGATATGCGTCTGCGTGCATTGACAGGTCTGGAAAGAGAAAAGCTGGAAGCAGAATATGCAGAATTAATGGAAAAAATTCGTAAATTACAGGCAATTCTTGCGGACAGAAATACTCTTCTTCGTGTCATCCGTGAGGAAATTCTTGCAATTGCTGAGAAATATGGAGATGACAGACGAACAGCCATTGGATTTGATGCATATGACATTTCCATGGAGGATATGATCCCAAGAGAAAATACAGTCATTACAATGACAAAACTTGGCTATATTAAGCGAATGACAGTAGATAACTTCCGCAGCCAGAACAGAGGTGGCAGAGGAATCAAGGGGATGCAGACACTGGACGATGACTATATCGAAGAATTGATGATGACAACGACACATCATTATGTGATGTTCTTTACTAATACAGGCCGGGTATATCGTCTGAAGGCATATGAGATTCCGGAAGCAGGAAGAACTGCAAGAGGAACTGCAATAATCAATCTTTTACAGTTGATGCCGGGCGAGAGAATTACGGCGGTTATTCCGATCAGCAAGTTTGAAGAGGGACATTATCTGATGATGGCAACTCGTAAGGGACTTGTCAAGAAAACTCCGATTCAGGATTATGCAAATGTCCGTAAGGTAGGACTTGCAGCAATCGCACTTCGCGATGATGATGAACTGATCGAAGTAAAGGCAACGAATGATAGGAAGGACGTTATCCTGCTAACCAAATATGGTCAATGCATTCGTTTTAAGGAAACAGATGTAAGAAGCACAGGTCGAGTTTCTATGGGTGTTCGTGGTATTAATCTGCTGGATGGTGATGAAGTTGTGGCTATGCAGCTTAACACACAGGGATATTATCTTCTTGTTGTTTCCGAGAACGGTATGGGCAAGAGAACTTCCATCAGTGAGTTTACCTGCCAGAACAGAGGCGGTAAGGGTGTGAAGTGCTACAAGATCACTGAGAAGACAGGTAATGTTATCGGTGCCAAAGCGGTAAATGAAGAAAATGAGATTATGATGATCACCACAGAGGGAATTATCATCCGTCTGCAGTGCTCTGATATTTCTATTCTGGGAAGAATCACCTCAGGAGTAAAACTGATCAATCTTTCCAAAGGAGTGACTGTTGCAAGCTTTGCGAAAGTCAGAGAGAAAGAAGAAAAAGAAAATCAGCAGGCAGCAGAAGAAGCATTGAATGAAGAGCAGGAGAGTACGGAAGAATAAAGGGGACGTTAGATCATCATGGAGAAGGAATATGTCACATTAAACAGCGGCAGCAAAACTACTGCCAAAAGCAGTAAGAAAAGCAAAAACCATCGAAAAACCGGACATTCAAAATCCAACATCAGAAGATCTGCACTTGAAACAAAGAGAACAGGAAGTTCAAGGACTGGAATGCGTAAGGTAAATGGCAGCAGCAAGTCAACCAGTCCCAGGACTTCCAGAAGTAAAAAGAAGAGCAGATCCAGAAAGATGGACATTCCCGTACAGTATATTGCGGGAGGAGCTGTACTTGTAGTTTTGCTCATAGTGATTATTTTTGCTGTGAAAAGCTGTGGAGTCAGTCACAAGACACCGGAAAGAGTTGTTAAGGCGCTGATAGAATCTTATGAGAGTGGAAATGAGAAGAAGGTCAAGAAATGTTATGGCGTAGATAAGGTTGATGATAATCTTCAGGCAGAGATTGATGCAACTATTAAATATTTTGCTGCACATTCTCCTCAGAAAATTCAGATCAATAAGTGTGATAAAATTTCACAGGATGGAAATTATGCGTATATATATATCACATATGATCTGGTACTTAAGAACAGGCAGAGTTATCCTTGTATCAGTACCTATATGACTCAGAAAAAAGATGATGGCAAATATTATGTACTTGCACCATCGGAAATTACTAATGATATAAACAAACAGGCAGCAGAAAAATATGCTCTTTTTATGAAAACAGATGCATATCAGGAGTATACGGTTGCCTATGATAAATTCATTAAGAAAAATCCGGGATATGAAGAGAAAATCGCTTCAAAATTAAGTTGACAGAAGCTTGGAAGGATGGTAGCAGCATGAAAAGAATCATAATGATGGTATTACGAAATCTTTTCTTTGTGCCTTATGGATGGTTTATGCTGAACTGGTATGCCGGGCATGTAGATGATTATCCTGAGGAAAAGAGATATGCATTGCTCAAGAAAATTGACAGAAGGGCAAATACAGGCGGAAATATTACAATTAAATCTTATGGGACAGAAAACATCCCCTCGGAGAATGGATTTATGTTTTATCCAAATCATCAGGGACTGTATGATGTTCTGGCAATACTGGATGCCTGCCCTGTTCCTTTTTCTGTTGTGGCAAAGAAAGAAGTTGGGAATGTTCCGTTTCTTAAACAGGTATTTGCCTGTATGAAGGCTTTTATTATGGACAGAGAGGATCTGAGACAGTCCATGCAGGTAATCATTAATGTTACCAGGGAAGTCAAGAGCGGACGCAATTATCTGATCTTTGCGGAGGGGACAAGGAGTAAGAATGGAAATCATCCGCAGGAGTTTAAGGGCGGAAGTTTCAAGGCGGCAATGAAAGCAAGATGTCCGATCGTGCCGGTTGCACTGATCGATACGTATAAAGCTTTTGATACAGGATCCGTGGCACCGCTGACTGTTCAGGTACACTTTTTGAAACCAATGTATTATGATGAATACAAAGATATGAAATCAACAGAGATTGCAGCAGAAGTCAGAAGAAGGGTCGAAGAAACCATTCAGGAATTTGGTGGATGGGATTAATTGAATATCTGAGAAACAGACAGCCGGGAGCAGTTAAGCTTCCGGCTGTTTTTGTGTACAGATCATTCTTTTTCCCTGGCAAGTGCCTGTTTCATGAGAGTGCAGTCTTTGCTGTACTGACAGACCCCGTATTCACAGCTTGAATCAAGAAGACGAATCCCCTCTGGAAGCTGCTCGAATTCACATATTACAGTCTGTGTCATGTCAAAATTTCTGCAGTATCCGTTAAAAAATTCCTCAATGATCTCACTCATAAATATACCTTCTTTCCTGTGGATTATACCTGATTAAGTTTCAGTCTATCATAAAATTATTAGATTTCCAATAAAACACGGAGAAGTATTACTGTTGTGAACGGAGTGGACAGTAATGAAGTTAAAAAATATTGAAATAAATGTAAAAAAAGTGTTGACAATGTAAAATGAGTTATGTATAATTAATCATGCGTTTCGGAAAGAAATGCACTTCAAATTGCATAAAGTATTATGAATTCGGAGTCAGGAGAAGTACTCAAGAGGCCGAAGAGGTGCCCCTGCTAAGGGTATAGGTCGGGTAACCGGCGCGAGGGTTCAAATCCCTCCTTCTCCGTTTTGAAGTTAATAACTTCTGGAAAGAAATTAAAAAACTTCAAAAAAGTGCTTGACATTCAGAAATGAATGTGGTAAAGTAAACGAGTTGCTGATGAGCAACGAAATCACGAAAGAGTTCGAAAAAAAGTTTTGAAAAAACTTAAAAAAGTTCTTGACAAACAGAAACGAACGTGATAAACTAAATGAGCTGTCGCAAGACAGTGAAAAATACTAAAGAACCTTGATAACTAAACAGTGAAACACATACGATTCTCGAAAATTCTTAACGAATCATCATTCAATAGAATG
>CAKRTP010000005.1 GCA_934402155.1 uncultured Blautia sp.
GTTTGACATTTTTTCTTTTGTATAAAAGCAGTCCAAGCAGCATCCCAAGTCCCGGTCCCGGGTTCGTCTCAAGAAGGAAAAGAAGCGACCCTCCCGTCTGCTCTGCCTGGCTCATTCCCAGCGGAACAAGAATCCCATGGTTCATGATATTGTTCAGGAAAAAAACCTTCGCCGGCTCGATCAGGACATTCAGGACTGCGATATAGCCATGCTCCAGGATCCAACCGATGCAGCTTCCGGCTGCTACTGCAAAGACAGTCACTGCTTCCGCCAGAAGATAATATTCCCCCACTGCAAGAACCGCCCCGGTGAGCCCCAGGAGCAGATTTCGGAACAGCATCTTGGTCTCTGCAAAACAGTCCTGCTCCAGAAATTCCCGTTCTTTTTTCCAGAGGTATCCTCCGAGTGGTGCCGAGACCATTGCCCCAAAGATCCCTGCCTCCGGATCCCGCAGAAGGATCCCGCAGAGTGCCATGACTGCCGCCAGCCCTCCAAACGAATCGCTGAGAAGGTTTCCGCCCTCATAGGCGATCATGCATGGCAGGACATAGCGATAAGCAACCTGTGAGATCGCATAGATATCTTCATTCGGAAACCACCCTTCGGTCTGGAATACCACAGACAGAAGACCGATAAAGACAAAAATGCCGATGTTTTTCATGATGATCCTTGAATAAAATTTTCCTGTTTTCTGTATCACATTCATAACGTTCCCCCGCGTCAGACAGACTCCCCGCCGCCTGTCTGCTACCCGTTTTAATTCTGTAAATAATTTTATCATACAACAATCCCACCCGTCAATTCGCTCCGGTTAAGGCGCATAACCAACGTGTGGGATATGTTGCGGTTATATTAAAATTTTAGAGGGCATCTGATAAATTATAAATTTCTCTTTTTCAGATCTTCTACCAGTGTTGCATATTCCGGTGCAGCAAGGAAGTTTGTGATCAGGATGCGCTCTGCATTCGGATTGCTGTGTGCTGCGCGCTCTCCCAGTTCCTCATGTGTGACAACGATCTGTACATCTGCCGGGATGCTGGATACCGGAGTGTGGATGACTTCGATTCCCTCAAGACCTGCTGCTGCAAGTTTTTTCTTGAGAACCGTTGCGCCCATTGCGCTGGAGCCCATTCCTGCATCGCATGCAAAAGCGATCTTTGTTACTTTTCCTGTATTTGCTGCCGGTACAGTGGCTGCTGTTTCTGCTGCAATTCCTTTTGCCTGTTTTTTCATGGCATCTTTCTGACGCTGTGCATCTTCCAGAGATGTATCCTTGCCCATGAATTTGAGGATCGGCACGGAGATTGCAAAGGAGACAAGTGCTGCCACTGCAACACCGACGATCAGTCCAAAATAGCTGTGTTTTTCTGCCATCATCATGATCGCGATGATACTTCCCGGTGAAGCCGGTGCAGTAAGACCTACGTTAAATAAGTTGAAGCAGAAGATTCCACTTGCGCCGCCTGCGATGACAGAGATCAGAAGCAGCGGGTTCATAAGGATGTACGGGAAATAGATTTCATGGATTCCGCCGAGGAAGTGGATGATCACTGCTCCAGGTGCAGAGCTCTTCGCATTTCCCTTGCCTGCGATACAGTAAGCAAGCAGGATTCCAAGTCCCGGTCCCGGGTTTGCTTCAAGCAGGAAGAAAATGGATTTTCCCGTTTCCTCTACCTGCTGGATTCCCATTGGGGATAAGATTCCGTGGTTGATCGCGTTGTTTAAGAATAATACTTTTGCAGGTTCGATAAAGATACTTGCCAGAGGAAGAAGTCCGTGTGAAACAAAGACATCTACACCGGCTCTCATAACGGAGTTCATTCCTGTTACGAGCGGGGCAACTCCATACATGGCAAGACATGCAAGGATCGCACCGATGATACCAAGTGAAAAGTTATTTACCAGCATTTCAAAGCCGACTTTGATGTGACCCTCAACTGCTTTGTCAAATTTCTTGATAATCCATGCAGCCAGCGGTCCGACGATCATGGCACCGATGAACATCGGGATGTCAGAACCGACGATCACACCCATGGTCGCAATCGCACCGATCACGCCGCCGCGCTGTCCTGCTACGGCAGAACCGCCAGTGTATGCGATCAGAAGCGGCAGCAGTACGGTTGACATCGGAGTTACAAACTGTGCGAGTTTCTCATTCGGACACCATCCTGTCTCGATAAAAAGCGCTGTGATGAGCCCCCATGCGATGAATGCGCCGATGTTCGGCATGACCATTCCGCTCAAAAACCTTCCAAATACCTGAACTTTTTCTTTCATTGTGTTTACACCTCATTTTGATTTTTTAGTGGACGGATTTCCTTCTCTTTTTCCGTCAGTTTCATTTTCTTTTACTCTTTTTTCCTGAGGTGTAACCGGCCAGTTACTCTCTTCTTGATGAGTTCATTATAGCGAAAAACCATTGTACTTTTCAAGAAATAGAAAAAGAGATTTGGCACCATCCCTTAGTGCCAAATCTCCTTAATGCTTGTTAGACTGTCCCTAACATCTGTTGCGTTTGTTGACAAAATAATTCAGGATCCCACCGCCAACGATGATCACCATTGCAACGCCAACGACTCTCTTGGCTGCCTCCTGCGGGAGCTGGCTTTTGGAGCCGATGGAATCTGAATAAAAAGTCAGCGTATATTCGATCTCGTGAGGTGCCCCCATCGCCGTGGTGTCTGCGATCACCGGCATTGCCTCATCAAGTGTAAGGATCGGGATCTCAAATACAGAGTTCATGCCCTCCTCATTGGTCGGAAGATATTTCTCTCCGTCCACGATCATGTAGTCATAGTTGGAACTGCTCCACTGGATCTGTGCATATCCCATTCCGTCCTTCACAGTAAAAAGTGTCGGGGAAGTCAAGCTCGCCTTGCCGCTTCCGCCCTCCAGATCTACCTGGATGGAATATTCTCCATCTTCTTTATCAAATTCGACAGCCGCATCTCCTGCTGCCAGGCAGACAGACGGCACGATACCCGCGGATAAAACCACACTCAGAGAGCAGACGGCAAATAATTTCTTATAGCTGTACATTATATTTCAAACTCCATTTCTTTTCTTTAAGAAGTACTATATCACAGTAAATCCCACATTGCAAACTATATACAATTCTAGTATAATAAAAGGAATGCGATTTTTACCAAAAAAATATTTTAATATAATCAGGAGGTTTGTACCAATGAAAGGAATTTTATATGGCGTAGGCGTCGGACCTGGGGATCCGGAATTAATGACACTGAAGGCAGTCCGCATGATCCGCGAGAATGAGATCATCGCAGTACCGGGAGCAGATGTCAAAGAAACCGTTGCTTACAAGATCGCAGTTCAGGCAGTGCCGGAATTAGCCGACAAAGAACTTCTTCCGATCTACATGCCAATGACACATGATGCAGAAGAACTGGAAGAAAATCACGCAAAAGGAGCCAAAACACTGGAAGCCTGCCTTGATCAGGGCAAAAACGTTGTTTTCCTGACTCTTGGAGACCCATGTGTGTATTCTACCTTCTCTTATCTCCAGCACCGTGTGGAAGCAGACGGATATCATACAGAGCTTGTAAGCGGAATCACTTCTTTCTGTGCTGCTGCTGCCCGTCTGAATGTTTCTCTTTCTGAGTGGAACGAACAGCTTCACATCGTACCGGCTGTCCATCGTCTTGACAACGATCTCAGTGAATCCGGCAATTATGTACTTATGAAATCCGGCAAAAAAATGAATCAGGTTAAGGAGATCCTCGCAAAGAGCGGACGCGATGTCCTGATGGTCGAAAACTGCGGTATGCCTCAGGAACATATCTACAGAAGTGTTGAAGAAATTCCGGATGATGCAGGTTACTATTCCCTGATCATCGCAAAGGAGAAAAAATGATCGAAACCAGAAATCTGACCAAGACCTTTGATGATTTCACTGCGGTGGATTCTCTGGATCTCAGAATTGAAACAGGAGAGTTTTTCGGTCTTCTTGGTCCAAACGGTGCAGGAAAGACAACGACGATCAGTCTTCTTTCCACCTTGCTCCTTCCTACAAAAGGAGAGATCCTGATCGATGGTCAGACACTGAAACGAAACCGCCCGGATCTGAAACGCAAGATCAGCGTGATCACCCAGGAATATTCCATGCGTCAGGATATGACCATGGACGAGATCATGGAATATCAGGGAAGACTTTATTTCATGTCCCGCAAAGAGATACGGGAGCGGACTGAGGAACTTCTGGAGTTCTGTGATCTGATCAAATTCCGTAAACGTACCGTCCGCAAACTTTCCGGAGGTATGAAGCGCAAACTGATGGTCTGCCGTGCACTTCTGACAGACCCGGAGATTCTTCTTCTTGATGAGCCGACTGCCGGCATGGATGCACTTTCCAGACGTCAGATGTGGAATCTTCTGCGCAAGCTGAACGGCAAAAACCTGACGATCCTTCTGACCACACACTATATGGAAGAGGCACAGAACCTCTGCAACCGCGTAGCCCTTATGGATCACGGCAGACTTGAAGAAGTCAATACTCCTTCCGGTCTGATCGAAAGTCTCGGTGCCTACACAATCGATGAGCCGGGGCCTGATGGAAATACTGTAAGCCGCTATTTTCACAGCCGCCAGGAGGCCATTGCCTGTCTGTCCTCCCTTACAGGACAGGCTTCTCTTCGTGAAACCACTCTGGAAGATGTTTTTGTGGAACGGGCAGGTCGTCACCTGATGCCGTCATAAAGAAGAGGAGGAGCAAATGGGAATTATAACAATTTTATGGGAAAAATGGGTGGAATTCCGCAGAGATTTCTACAAGATCACTCTGGCAGCCATGATCGCACCTCTGATGTATCTTGTTGTCTTCGGAATGGGGATCCAGACGACATCTCACGGACAGCCGTATCTGAATTTTCTTATCCCGGGTGTCGTATCTCTGACAACTATGAACGGAAGCTTTAATGCCATTGCCCAGAATCTGAATGTCCAGAGATTATATGAGAAGGCCTTCGATCAGGTCATGATCTCCCCGACACCTCTGTGGCAGTTTATTGCAGGGCAGATCATTGGCGGAAGTCTTCGTGGATTCTATGCCGGAGGTGTGATTCTGGTCCTGACTCTGCCGATCGATACCGGCCTTATTTTTAACGGCTGGTCTTTTCTGGTGATGTTTTTAAACGGTGCTGTATTTTCCGCGATAGGTGTTGTGGTCTCTTTCCTTGCAAAGAACCACGCAGACGTACCGCGTTTTTCCAACTACATCATCATGCCGATGGCTTATCTGTGCAATACCTTTTTCTCCACAGAAAAGCTTCCCGGACTTGTCGGAAAATTCGTATCTGCGCTTCCGCTTTCCCAGACAAGCCACATGATCCGAAGCATTTCTGCCGGTGAGGGATTTGCAGCTTCCGGAATCATGATCCTGCTTACCTATCTTCTGGTATTTACAGGGATTGCATCCTGGTTTATCTATAAGAAGAAAAATCTGTAACTGTTCAGTACCCTCACAGTTACGAGTCAAAATGCATTCCAGATCACCTTCGGTGATAGCATTTTGCCTTGTATGTCTCGGGATTTTGGCAAAAAACATGCCAAAACACCTCGCGGGATACTACCTACTAAATAGTTACAAGAATCTTTAAATAAAAAATACCCGCCGGATCGATCGACTGCGATCACCGGCGGGCATTTTTTCTGTTATTTTACATCTGCAAGCTCATAAAGATACGTTTCAAAGCAGATTCCTTCATTTCGGTCTGTTCCCTCTTTTACTGCATCATGGATTCCTTTTGCAAGGAAATTGACTGCCTTCTGCACAGATAAAGCGATATCTCTCCCTTTGACCATATCAGCGCAGAGTACGGAAGCAAAAAGATCTCCCGTTCCTGAATAGCTGCCGCCTTCTTTTTTTGTTGTTATCCATATCTGGCTGTTTTTCTGACAGATCAGATTGCTGATATATTTCTGTCGGTCTTCGTTTTCATGACTGATGCCTGTGATAACAACCTCTGCCTGAAATTTTTCTGTAAGCAGTCTTCCTGTAGTCTGAACGTATTCCAGAAGTGCATCTGTACTCAAACCGGCAAGCTTCTGCCATTCTTCATGCATCCTTCCGCTTCCATAGAGAAGCAGGAGTGCTTCCGTGACATTCGGTGTGATCACTGCTGCCTCCCTGACCAGAAGCCGCATCTTCTCACACAGTTCTTCTGTATAAACTGAATATTCCTCGCCGTCATCACCCATGACCGGATCTACCAGAACCTTTGTCTCTTTACTTTTGAATCTCTGTATAAACTCCACTGCCTTGTCTGCCTGAGAAGCATCTGCCAGAAAGCCGGTATAAATGCCCTCCGGCCGGAAATCCATCTTCTGCCATTCATCCATCAGAATATCCATGCGGTCCGTATAGTCGTCACAATAATAGGATGGAAATCCGGTCTGTGCGCTCAGAACTGCTGTAGGAAGCGGACATGCCTGTACTCCCATCACTGAAATAACCGGGATCGCCGCTGTCAGAGAACATTTTCCCATCCCGGACAGATCATTGAGAACTGCAATTTTCTTCAAAGTAATTCTCCCTATCTTGCTTTTTTTTATATTCTGATTTAGAATAACACCTGAATGTACATCAAAAAAGAACCACTTTTATTCATTTTTCAGGGGACAGTTTATGAGTTTATCTTTACATCAGACAGACAAAAAAGAAAGTTTATATATGCAGGTTTATCAGCATTACCGTGAGCTTATCATGGAACACCGGCTTCCCGCCCAGAGCCGTATGCCCTCACTTCGCAAATGCGCCGAGGAACTGAAGCTCAGCCGTACCACGATCGAGAGTGCCTATCTCCAGCTTGCTGCAGACGGCTATATTATTGCCCGGGCACAGAGCGGATATTATGTGACCGATATTGCTGCTTCAAAACCTGCACCAAAAAAGCCGGCCGGTATCATTCTGCCTGAAGTCAGGTACGATTTCGCCTCTGCCGGTGTTGATCGTGAAAGCTTCCGCTTTGATCTCTGGCAGCGTTACATCAAGAGTGCCCTGCGCCAGAACGACCGGCTTCTCTCCTACGGTGAACCGCAGGGCGAAGAAGATCTGAGACAGGTTCTCGCTGATTATGTCCGACAGCACCGCAATGTGGTATGTTCGGCAGATGATATTGTGATCGGAGCCAGTGTACAGAGTCTTCTTCAACTCCTCTGTCCGCTGCTTAAAGAAAGACATACCGTATCTTTCCCGAATCCGTCTTTTCTCCAGGGAAGCACCGTCTTCTCCGACTACGGATTTGAAATCCACTATCGAAACAAGGACTGCGATATCATCTATGTCTCCCCTGCACATATGACCAAATGGGGAGAGATCATGCCTGTATCCCGACGGATGGAACTGATCCACTATGCCGGAACAAAAGGCAGCCTCATTATTGAAGATGATTTTGAGAATGAATTTGTGTATCTGCAGAAACCAACTCCATCTCTGTTTGGTCTCGCAGGTGGTCATGATGTGGTCTATCTTGGCTCTTTCTCGCGTCTTCTCCTTCCCTCGATCCGCATCAGTTTCATGGTGCTGCCGCCATCTCTGACTGATGAATATCGCAGACGATCCGACTGTTACAGCCAGACCGCATCCAAAGCAGAACAGATCGCACTCTGTCAGTTTATCCGTGACGGTCATCTTGCCGCGCAGACAAGGAGACTGAAACGTCTGTACTCGCAGAAACTGAAACTGCTCCTCCATGAAGTCCGCAAGGTTTTTGGCAGCGACTCACAGATACAGATCGGTGCAGCCGGAACCAGCCTTGCTCTCACTCTTTCCTGTCCTGTAAACGGTGCAGAATTAAAAAAACAGGCACGGACCCGCGGTCTGCGCCTGCAAATATTAAAGGAAGAACATGGTCTGGTAACCCTTCTTCTTTCATGTTCCTCGATGCCTCAGGAAGACTTCGCCCCTGCCTGCCATCTGTTGTCTCAGATCATGTCTGAACTTTCTCCTTCTGCTTCACAGGTATAAAGACAAAGTTCAGACAATATTCTCGTGTCTCAGTCTCTCCTGTTATCGATCATGTACAGAAGTGCATTACAGATGCAGGCCGCAATATTGCTTCCTCCCTTACGTCCTTTGGCGACAATGTACGGTACATCTGCCTGCATGATCAGTTCCTTAGACTGTACAACATTAACAAATCCAACCGGAACACCGATGATCAGTTCCGGAGATAATTTTCCATCCTCGATCAGTTCATAGAGACGTACCAGTGCAGTTGGTGCATTTCCGATCGCAAAGATCAGCTTTTTGTCAAGAGTGGCTGCTTTGTCCATGCTTGCAGTTGCTCTTGTGGTTCCATGTTTTTTTGCAAGCTCCGCCACATCCTCATCAGACATAAAGCAGTAGACCTCTCCTCCATAACGGGCAAGTGCACGTTTGTTGATACCAGATTTTGCCATCTGTGTATCTGTGACTATGCAGGCACCGTTTTTGATCGCCTCCATTGCTCTTTCTATGACATCCTGTGAAAAACAGAGATTTTTTGCATAATCAAAATCTGCACTTGTATGGATGCAGCGCTTCACAACGAGTTCGGTTCCCGGGATCAGAGGGGTATCCCCAAGTTCTTCTGTAATAATCTCAAAGCTCCTCTTCTCGATGTCCATCGGTTTTACATTTTCAAGTTCTACCTTCATCAGATTGTCTCCTTCTCCGGCTCAATTCCTTCGTCCAGTATCTCATAAATTTTTTTCATATCCAGATGCTTTCTCAGTTCTGCAGCCAGAATGTCGTACTGCGACTCCTTAAACGCTGCAAAATCCACACCTGCCATTTCGGACACATCAATTCCCTTCTTGTCGCCGACTGCTTTTACAAGACCAATAGCTACCTCTTCTCTGTCAAAGATCCCATGTACATAAGTACCACAGACATTGTGATAAAAAGTACCCTCTCGCTTCTCATTTCCTGTCACTGTATCTTTCGTAAAGGTACTTGCAGAAGCACCTTCTTTCCAGGTACTCTCTCCCATATGGATCTCATATCCTGTAAACCCGACATCTCCAAGCGGAGCATACTCGCCGTCAAGCGCCAGGAAATGTCCTGTCACCTGTGTTCTTGTCTTATTCTGTGCAAATACAGTATCCATCGGCAGAAGTCCCATACCACGCATGGAACCGCCGGCCTCCACCCCATACGGGTCGCTTAAATTCTCTCCCAGCATCTGATAGCCGCCGCAGATTCCAAAGATCAGAGTGCCTCTTGCGGCTTCTTTGAGGATCAGGGCTTCCATTCCACTCTCACGGAGCCATTTGAGGTCATCCATTGTATTTTTTGTTCCCGGAAGAAAGATCACATCCGGGTTTTTGAGATCAGACGGATGCTGCACATAACGAAGAGAAACTCCAGGTATGCTCTCCAGCGGATTAAAGTCTGTAAAATTGGAAATCCTTGGTACGCGGATGACCGCCATATCGATCATTCCAACTTCCTGAGGTCTGTCAAAACGCTCGGTAAGGCTGTCTTCATCCTCCACCTGAATATTGAGATACGGTGCAACTCCTACAACAGGAATCCTGCACTTGCTTTCCAGCATCTCCACGCCCGGATCAAGGATTGTCTTGTCACCTCGGAACTTGTTGATGATCAGTCCCTTTATCATCTTTCTCTCGTCTTCTTCAAGAAGCTCCACTGTTCCGTAAAGCTGTGCAAACACACCTCCCCGGTCGATATCTCCAACCAGAAGGACTGGTGCCTTTGCCATTTTTGCCATGCCCATATTGACGATATCTTCTTTTTTGAGATTGATCTCGGCCGGGCTGCCGGCTCCCTCTATCACAATGATATCATTCTGTGCTGCAAGTGCATCGAATGCCTTCATGATATCCGGAACCAGTTTCTTCTTGTAGGCAAAATAATCCCTGGCACTCATTGTACCAAGGACCTCACCATTAACAATAACCTGAGATCCCACATCATTTGTCGGTTTCAGAAGAATCGGGTTCATAAGGACTGACGGTTCAATCCCGGCCGCTTCAGCCTGCATGACCTGTGCCCGTCCCATCTCCAGCCCTTCCTTTGTTATAAAGGAATTCAGTGCCATATTCTGTGACTTAAAAGGAGCCACTCTGTATCCATCCTGTTTGAAGATACGGCAGAGTCCTGCTGCCAAAAGGCTTTTGCCCGCATTTGACATCGTTCCCTGCACCATGATTGCTTTTGCCATCCTGCTACTGTTCCTCCTCTTCCTGCTCTTTCTTTGCTGCTTCCATAAACCCGTCATGGATTGCCTGGATCAGCCGTTCATTTTCTTCGTGTGTGCGTACTGCCACCCGATAAAATCCCTTTCCCAGTCCCGGATAATTACTGCAGTCCCGGATCAGGACATTCTGATCCACCAGAACATCAAAAAGATTCTCCGGTCCCCTGAAAAACAGGTAATTTGCCTGCGACGGAAAAACAGTCATTCCAAGCTTATACAGTTCCTTACTTAAATACTCTGCCTCCTCAAAGATCAGATTTCGTGCTCTTTCAACATAATCTGTCTCTTTAAGTGCTGCAATTCCCGCCGCCTGTGCCAGAACTGAAATATTCCACGGCTGCGTGACCTGTGTCATCTTTTCGAGCAGTTCTTCATTCTCTGTAATTCCATATCCGAGACGTGCACCAGCCATTGCATAACGCTTCGTAAATGCTTTCAGAAGAAAGAGATTATGATATCTCGGAAGCTGTGCCTTGAGACTGTACTGACCAGGCTCGCGGATAAAATCCTGGAAGCATTCATCCACCACCAGAAAAATCCCCATTTCCCTGCAGACACGAAGCAGCTTAAACAAAAACTCCCTGTCTGTAAGCATTCCTGTCGGATTGTTCGGATTACAAAGAAAAACCATATCCAGATCCTTATGAAGCCAGTCAATAAAGCTGTCCTGAATACGAAACTCATCGTCCTCTTTCAGAAGAACGTGTTCTACCTTCGCACCAACACTCTCAAGTGCCTGCTCATATTCTGCAAATGTCGGAACCGGTATCAGGGCTCTCTTTGGTTTCAGTGCCTGGCACAGCGAAAACACAAGCTCCGCCGCTCCATTTCCACAGATGATATGTTCCGGTTTGACATCCTCATAGGAGGCGATTGCTTCTCGAAGCGGTGCATATCCCACCTGCGGATAATCCTTCAGGTGATCCAGACTGTCCCGGACTGCCTGTTTTACACTTTCAGGTGTTCCAAGGGGATTACAGTTTGCAGAAAAATCAAGACAGTTTTTGTAAGTATAGATATTTCCCCCGTGTACGTGTTTCATTTAGCTTTCTCCTTTGCTGCCTGTGTTTCAAGAATGCCCTGGCATTCTTGCTGCGAGATGCGCGTCATGCAATGCATGACATGCTTCTTCCGCGCATCTCTGCACTCCTGCCGGAGGCAATATCAGATGGGGAGATTGACTCCCACCACTGATACAGATTTGTTGCTCGCCACCTAGAGTGGGAGTCATCTCACATCTGATATTACAGAATCCAGAACCCAACTGCGATCCTTATAATAAGGCAGATCAGAATCCCAAGGACAGCAGTTCCATACATCAGTCGGTTGGAACGTCTGATATCCTCCGGCTCCACTGCACGGATCGGATCACCTATGGTCGGTTTCTCATATAATTTGCCAAAATAATAAGCATTTCCTGCAAGCTGCACATCAAGAGCGCCGGCCATTGCTGCCTCTGTCTGTGCAGAATTCGGGCTTGCATGATTTCTCCTGTCCCTCAGATAGATCTTCGCTGCATTTTTTCCATCCATGCCGCAGACAAAGGAAGCTGCCACCATCAGCCAGCCGGAAATCCTCGCCGGAAGATAGTTTGCCACATCATCCAGTTTTGCGCTGCATCTTCCGAAGTACAGATATTTATCATTTTTGTAACCCAGCATCGAATCCATGGTGTTGATCCCCTTATAGAGGAACATAAGCGGAGCACCACCAAGTGCCATATAAATCATCGGTGCGATCACTCCGTCAGAACAGTTCTCTGCCACAGTTTCTACAGCCGCTTTTGTCACACCCGTTTCTGTAAGTTCCTGGGTATCTCTTCCCACGATCATGGAAACTGCATAACGTGCCTCCTCGATCGTTCCGTTTACCAGGCGGTCATGGACCTTCATGCTCTCATCTCTCAAAGATCTCGTGGCAAGAAGCTGATAGCACCAGAAAGTTTCCAGGATCACTCCTGCCAGCGGGAAATGTCCATACAAAATATACAGGATCGCTCCTGGTATGCCAAAAGAAAAAAGACAGACCAGAAGTGTTTCCACAAAACCACCTGCCAGTTCTCCTGCATTCGTCTTCGGAAAAATCTTTCGGATCCCTTTTTCCAGCACGGAAATCAGGTTTCCAATCAGACAGACCGGATGATACAGCCACCTTGGATCTCCGAATATCAGATCAAGTAAAAACCCTGCTGCCAGGGCTGTCGTATGATAGATCACGTTTGTCACTCTTCCTGATCTTCCTTTCTTAAGGAACATCGTTGTTTTTTGTATTCAAGACATTTCTCCAGAAATGCCTTTGGTACTTCCGGATTTCCGTAATAGTAAAGATGTGGAAATCCTGCCAGCATGGTATCTGTTCCATGAATACATTCCCATCCTCTTTTACTCTCCGGTTTTGCTGCATGGAAATCCTCTCCGCAGTTTTCGGAATCAAAATAGTGGAACTCATGTGCCGGAATCTCTCCCAGATCTGTCTTTCCAAAAACAGCCTTCTTCTGGGTCAGCGTCACATAACCGAATCTTGAAAGCTTCGGTGTACGGTATGCCCTGCCCGGGATCACACCCGCCACACGACAAAAGCTTCCGGCCATGTCCTCCATCTCTTCATGGAGATACATAAATCCACCGCATTCTGCCATACATGGCATCCCTTTTGTCAGTTTTTCCCGTATCATATGCTTCATTGTCGTATTTTGTTCCAGTTTTTTTCCGTTCAGTTCCGGATAGCCGCCATACAGCAAAAGTCCATCCAGATCATCGGGAAGCACTCTGTCCTCTGCCGGAGAGAACGGAACCAGTTCTGCGCCCATCTCCTTCAGGAGTTCAAAATTATCCGCATAGAAAAAGCAGAAAGCTTCATCCTCTGCGACTCCGATACGCACCGGTTCCGGGAGATGAAAATCAGACACTGCCTCCGGTCTTGTTTCACTGATCTCAGGTGCATCTCCCGCCAGTTCAAGGATCCGGTCAATATCCAGTGTATTCTCAAGAACTTCTGCCAGTCTGTGAAGCCGCTCTTTCAGTTCCGGGATCTCATCCGGAAGTACCAGACCAAGATGTCTGCTCTCGATCACACAGTCTTCGACCTTGGGAACATACCCAAGAACTGCAACTCCCAGTTCTTCTTCCAGAAGTTTTTTCATTCTCGGATAAAGCATCGGAGACATCTCATTAAAGATCACTCCTTTGATATGGCTGTCCTTTCTGTATTCCAGAAATCCCTTGACAAAGGCAGCCAGAGATACACTCATCCCACGACTGTTTACGATCAGGATAACAGGTGTATCCGTCACTTTTGCAAGATCATAGGCACTGGCTCTGGTCGTCGTTCCTGCCACGCCGTCATAAAATCCCATAACTCCTTCCATGACCGCTATCTCACAGTCCTTCGCATTTCTGGCCATAAGATATCTCGTCACTTCCGGAGCTGTAAAAAATGTGTCCAGATTCCGGGATTTTGTTCCTATTACTCTGCTGTGGAACATCGGATCTATATAATCCGGTCCACATTTAAAAGATGCCGTTTTGACTCCACGCTCCATAAGAGCCTGAAGAAGTCCGCAGGTGATCAGTGTCTTACCGCTTCCGCTCTTTCCTGCTGCAAGAAGGATCCTCGGTATTTTCATGCTTCTTCCTCCTGCTCTTTTGGGCTTTTGTGCAGCTGCACCGTAATGATATAGATCGGATTTTCTCCCATCATCATATGGTATCTTCCGATATTTCTTGATCTGGAAACACAGAGCTGAACCACCTCATTCTCACACTGACAGTTCTCCTGTTTTTCAAGTTCACGGATGCAGGCAAGTGCCTCACCCACTGTTTCCAGTGTGATACAGTTGATCACGATCCGAACCCACGGGTTCTTTTTTATCAGAAGTTCAATGATCTCCTTCATATTTCCGGATGAACCGCCGATAAAGGCATGCGTCGGTGCAGGAAGTTCTTCCAGTGCTTCAGGCGCAGTTCCCGGAATGATGTGCATATGATCCAGAGCGAATTTCTGCCTGTTTTCATTCAGAAGTGCAAGAGCATCTTCTTTTTTTTCGATTGCATAAACTTCTCCATCGGCTGCGCGAAGTGCCATCTCAACAGAGACAGAACCTGTTCCTGCTCCGATATCATAACAGATGGCATCCTTTGAAAGTCTCAGCTTTGCAAGAGAAACTGTACGAACTTCTGTCTTTGTCATCGGCGCTTTGCCGCGGATAAAAGCTTCATCCATAAGCCCATGTGTTGCCGGCTCCGGCTCTGCCTTTTCATTTTGGGCACAGATAACGCTCAGCGGATCTCCTTTGTAGGCGATCAGTTCTCGCGCCGGTTTTGACAGGATTTTTTCATTGTCATAGGAAAGATTCTCTCCGACATGAAGGATGACATCTCCCATTCCATAAAAATCAAGCTTCTCTGCCAGTCTGCCAACTCCGTCACCTGTTCCCAAAATCGCAAAAACCTTGCGGTTTGTACGGATCATGGAAACAAGATTGCAGGATTTTCCATGGGCACTGACGATTCTTGCATCATCCCAGGAAAGCCCGATCTTTGACATGAAATAGACTACAGAAGAGATCCCGCAGATCATTTTTGTATCCGGTCCGAGAAGCTCTATAAGTTTCTTCGCACCACTGTAAAATCCGACATCACCGGAGAGCGCGATCACAACCTTTGTATATTCCGGATGTGCTGCAAGATATTCTGCAATTTCCCTGCTTCGATATTCATAAAAAACATCCTGTCCCGAAATCCGGACAGCATCAGCCATTCTCTTTGCGCCCACAATAAGCTCTGCCTCCCGGACAGCCTCCAGCCCCTCGACAGTCAGAGTACCTCTGCTTCCCATTCCGATCCCGAGAAGTGTAACTTCCTGTTTCCTGGCAAGTCCGTAGCGTTCGATCAGCATATGTCTGCATTCCTTCAGAGAAAGACCTTCTTCACAAAGAGGTCTTCCGATGATCACTGCTGTCACACCGCAGGCCTCTGCTGCCTGGATCTTCTCCAGGAACCCTCCGGCCTTTCCGGAGTCCTTGGTAACCAGATACTTACACTGATACTGCTTAAGCATTGCCTGATTTAATTCCATCGAAAAAGGTCCCTGCATTGCGATCAGGTTTCTTCCTTCAAACCCAAGTGCCCGACAGGCTTCGATCACTGCCGGAAGAGAGAGTACCCTTGCAAACAGTCGCTTGTTATAATCCGGAACAGAGGTAAATACCGCCAGTTCCTTACTGCCTGTTGTCAGAAGCACATTTCCGTCAGTACCTTTGAGATATTCTGCCGCCTCTTTTGTGTCTCTGACATAGACGGCATTCTGTGCTTCACTGCCTGTGCGAAGGATTCTTGTATAAGAGACTCCTGCTTCCTCACAGGCTTTTTGGATATTTCGCGTCACTTCCGCTGCATATGGATGCGTTGCATCCAGAACCAGCTCCGGCTTTTCTCCTGAAAAAAGTTCTCTCATCTGCTCCTCATCAAGACGTCCTGCCTGTACTCGCAGACAGGAATTTTCTTTCAGAGATTTCGAACCATATTCTGTCGCAACACATGCAAGAACCGGAATCTGATTTTCACCAAGGAAACGACTGATCTCATATCCTTCAGTCGTTCCGGCAAATACAATGACTTTATACATTCCTGTATCCTCGTGGTGTTACCATCTTGCCATTAATTTCTCTGGTCTGGGAATTTCCGATAAATACGGTTGTAAACATATCCACCTGTGTATCACGAAGCTCCCTGAGTGTCATCAGATGATACTCCTCACCTTCCCGTCCGATATTGCAGACAGTTCCGCAGACCGTCTCCGGGGATTTGTACTGCATCATCAGGTCACAGGCCTTCTGCAGGTAGTCATGACGTTTTTTGCTGGACGGATTATAAAGGCAGATCACAAAATCTGCCTGAGATGCTCCGAGAAGTCTGGCCTCAATCTTTTCCCACGGAGTCAGAAGATCACTTAAACTGATCAGACAGAAGTCATGAATAAGTGGTGCACCAAGCACTGCCGCACCGCCGAGAGCTGCTGTAACTCCCGGAACGATCTCAAGCTCCACATCCGGATAGTTTACTCCGACTTCATACATAAGGCCTGCCATGCCATAGACGCCCGCATCCCCGCTGCAGATCATGGAAACAACTTTTCCTTTTTTTGCCTCCTCAAATGCCAGAACACAGCGATCCACTTCTTTTTTCATCGGTGTGGTAAGAAATTCCTTATCCGGAAATGTATCCTTTACAAGATCCACATACACAGTATATCCGATGATCGCATCACTGTCTTTCAATGCTGCCATAGCAATTCCTGTCATCTGGTCACAGCCTCCCGGCCCGATTCCTACAACATATATTTTATTCAAAACGTACCTCCCATTTCCGGAGTGCAAGGGCTGTCGTCACACCCTCTCTTCCGGTCTTTTTTCTGATCAGTCTGCCATTGTCTGAACCCAGGACTGCACTTCGCTCACAGACATTCTCCACACCTGTGATGGTCCTTACAAAAGCAGACGGAGTAAATTCTCCTTCGACATTTTTCAGTTCTTCCTCTGTATAGGTAACAAAAGGAAGCTTCCATTCTTCTGCCAGGGCATTCAGGCCCGGCTCATCTTTCTTGATGGAAATACTTGCAAGATTTCTGACTGCCTGACGGTAAATATCCGCCTCACTGAGGCAATCCTCTGCTTCTTTTTGGATGATGGCAGCTTCTTTGTTCTTCCTGCATCCCATTCCAAGTGTAAGCACCGGCGGCACTACCTGTGTCGTAGACGCAAACGGCAGACAGGATGGATGGATCGTAACTGCAATACCTGCTCTCGGTACGGTTCCTCCGCCAAGTGGAACTCCGTTGGAATCACACTCAGTCAGCCCCTCCGGAAGAAAACCGTCAAATGGAAACTCACTGTAAAAGCCAACCGGTTCACCTGCAAGCAGTGCCGCAGAAACTTCCTTCGCCGCTTTCATGAACAGAATCTCACATCCATTCTTTCTGGCAAACACATCGACGGCAAAACGCTTATGAAGATCTGTCGCCGTTGTAACAACCGGCTGTGCATTCAGGATCCGAGCCGTCTCAAGAGTCAGTTCATTCGCTCCTCCCAGATGTCCTGACAGAAGTGAGATCACAAACTGTCCACACTCATCCACGACCAGAACTGCCGGATCTGATTTCTTGCTGACAACCTGCGGCGCGATGCTGCGCACTGCAATTCCGCAGGCTCCGACAAAGATAAGCCCGTCATCTCTGTGAAAATGTTCTGCTGTCCAGTTTCCCGTACTTTCAGTGATGGATTCTTCCAGATATCTGCTTTTTTTGTATAATTCTGTATGATAGCCGCATCTTTCCAATCCCCTCTGCAGTTTCTGTGCAGTCTGAAAACCTGTCAGACTGAAACAGATAATGGAGATCCTGCGGCTGCAGGCAGATTTTTTTTCTGCAATATCCATGATCTTATTTCGTTGCTTCACGGAATTCTGTCGTAAATCCCGGATCATAGAGCTTGGAGCGGTCATACTGAGCCGCTTTGACAGAGTCTCCGATGATCATAAGTGCTGTTTTGGTGATATTATTCTCTGCTGCTGTCTGTGCAAGTGTGCCGACTGTGCAGACAAATTTCTTCTCATCCGGCCAGGTTGCCTTGTAAACGATCGCTGCCGGAGTCTCCTTTGTATATCCGCCCTCGATCAGTCTTCTGCTCAGTTCCTCAAGCATTCCTGTGCTTAAGAATACAACCATGGTTGCCTGATGTGCTGCAAAGGACTGAATGCTCTCCTTGCTCGGAACAGGAGTACGTCCTTCCATTCTGGTGATGATCACGCTCTGTGAAATCTCCGGAAGTGTATATTCCAGGTTCAGTGCACTGGCCGCTCCACAGAATGCACTGACTCCAGGACAATAATCATAAGCAATTCCTTTTTCATCGAGGATATCCATCTGCTCACGGATCGCACCATAGATGCACGGATCTCCGGTATGAAGACGCACTGTTGTTTTGCCTTCCGCCTCTGCATTCTCGATGACACTGATCACTTCCTCCAGTGTCATTTTGGCACTGTTGTGGATCGTGCATACGTCCTTACTGTATTCCAGAAGCTGCGGGTTCACAAGAGATCCTGCATAGATAATGACATCAGCCTCCTCAAGATACTGTTTTCCTCTGACTGTGATAAGGTCCGGTGCTCCCGGTCCTGCTCCTACAAAATGAACCATTATTTTTCTCCTTTTTTCTTCTTGCTTATTTCTATCTGATTTTGCCGATCAGCTCTGCTGCATGCTCTGTCTGTCCGAGATAGCCATATTCATTTGAAAAGATCACTGCCCCCAGCAGGATCTGCTGATAGGAACGATGATCCAGATAAAACTGGATCCTGTCTGTGATCTCTTTCATCGTTTCCCTGAGAATGTGGTTCTCATCGAGGACACGCAATGCCTCGTCTGTGGTGTTGCACTTAAGAATGGATCTGGCGCATGCAAGATCCCCGCCTGCACGGATGGCATTGGCACAAAGTACCTCCATACGTGCATCTGCACTGTGTGAATGGGTGTTCATGATTCCTGCCGCAACTTTAACAAATTTGCCGATATGGGAAATAAAAAGAATTCCCTTCACCCCCATATCAATGGCCATATCAATCGTCTCGCCCACATAATTGCTGCACTTGATATTTTTCTCGAAAGGAAGCTCCATATGCTCCCTCAGATAATCAGCTCCGTAGTTTCCAGGTGTCACAAGCATATACTTCTCACCCATTGCCGCATGCTGAGACATCTCCACCCGTATACTGTCCACCAGAGCTTTCTCACTCATAGGTTCCACGATCCCGGAAGTTCCGAGGATCGAGATTCCCCCTGTGATCCCCAGGCGGGGATTGAAAGTCTTTCTTGCTATCTGTTCCCCCTCCGGTACAGAGATCGTCACTTTGAGTCCGCCCTCATAGTGAAATCTGTCCGCAGTTTCCTCAACTGCCTGCAGGATCATAGCTCTCGGCACAGGATTGATCGCAGCCTCCCCGATCTTCTGGGAAAGCCCTGGTCTTGTCACTCGTCCGACTCCTGTACCTCCATCTATCACAATACGCTCATCCATATCTGATCGTATCTGAAATTTCTCAACTTTTGCATAAACCAGGATTCCATTCGTGGTATCCGGATCGTCTCCCGCATCCTTACGGACTGCACAGCTTGCCGCGTTCTCATCCCGCTTCATATCCAGAAGTTCCAGATGAAGAAGAATCCCCTTCGGGGTCATGAGTTCTACTTCCCTGATCTCATCCTCTCCAAAAAGAAGCTCCGCTGCTCCTCTGGCCGCTCCTGCCGCACAGGAACCAGTTGTATAACCAAAACGTAATTTCTTCTGGTTTCTGATCACATAATAATCTTCGAGTCCGGTTTTATGTACCATAAAATTCCTCCTTGTATCTGCCAGTTAATTATATTATTTTGTACAAAAAATGTCAACGAATTGCCGTTCCTTTCAGTTAACAGCATCATATCAAAAAACCGATCTGCAAACAGATCGGTTCAAAAAAGTTAATAAATAATGATCGGATATCCTCCGTCAATAGTGTTATAGATAAGTGCTGCCTGATCCTCCGGAAGATTGATGCAGCCGTGGCTTCCGGCACCGGATTTGTATCGGTTTCCTCCGAAAGAAGACTGCCAGGAAGCATCATGAAGTCCCTGTCCATATACAAACGGCATCCAGTAATTTACCTTGACCTTGTATCCATACTCGGTACTTGACAGTTCAAACGGGCTTGCCTTATAGGCGATCGGCCATGCTCCTCTGTAAGTTTCCCGTTCCTTGGTCGGCGCTCCGCTTACAATATCTGTCTCTGTCACCAGCGCGCCATCCTTGTACAGCCACAGATGCTGATTATCCAGACTGACCTCTATATAGCTTCCCGCCAGGTCGTCTGTTCCGTTTCTCTGCATTCCCCGGATACTGTAGACAGGTTCTCTTGAGACTGCCGTACCACTCTTCAGGTCCTCAAGAAGCTGTGCAAGTTCTCCATCCTGATCGATCCGGAATCCATACTCATTTCCTGAAATCGTCACATCATTGCCGTAAGAGGTATGAAAAGTCCTCGGTACATAGATCGTGTCGTATGAGTTTGCGAGATTCGAGATCCAGGTCTTTGCTGCCTCCTGATCAATCCCTATGGTCTCGCCATCAATCGTGATCCAGGAAGCGATCGTCTGGGAATCCAGGATCTCTGTACTGTTTCCAAATGTATAGGTAACTGTCGTGCTTCTGTACTTCCTGAGCTGATCGTTCAGAGCTGTCAGTCTGCCTTGCATTTCCTCACCGGCAGAAACCGCAGGAAGCTGATAACACTCTGCTCCCATTGTGATCTCTGTTTCATCGTCAAGAAGATGAGAAGTAAAATCTGACTCAAGTGTCTGGTCCACAAAGCTCAAAAGACGGCTTTCATCAATCTGATCACCCTGTACTTCACTGATCAGTGTAAATTCCTTCTTCTGATCATCATATCTGATTGAAGCATCTGTCGAGGCAGTTCGCTCTCTGCTGCCAAAGTGTTCTGCTGCAAGAGCTGTCTTTTCCTGCTCTGCATTTTTGCTGACTTTGTAAGAAATGTTTATATTTTGCTGCTCTGCAAAGATCTTACGGTCTGCCTCTCTTTTTTTCTGGAGCGCGACAAGCTGTGTCTCAAGATCATTCTCATCCAGACTGTAACCCAGATCTTTAAGTGTCAGACTGTAAACATCCGTGCCATTTTCTTTGAATATTATTTTTTTGTTCTGAAAAGCTGACGCGATCTTCTGTTTCGCGTCCTCCACTCCCAGTCTCGATACATCCAGCCCGTAAATTGAGATTTTACGTCCCAGAGTATTCGTATCTGCGATGTGGATGTATGCGAAAAATCCTATCACTAAAGCAGCTGCCGCACCAATGCATACCCCCAGAATAATCTTCAGTGTCTTTTTGCTGATCTTCTTTCCTTCACTCATTTATCTCATTCCCCTGATCTTATGTATTCCCAGCTTATGTAATAATTTTCCTTTTTATTATAACGGTCAGATACTGTTGCTCTGTAATAATAAGTTGCCTTTCCCGATCACCTGTGAACTTCTCTATTGTCACATTCGCAGAATTATACTAGAATACCTGTTAGAATTAATTTCAGCCGAACGGAGAATATATATGGACAGAATTTTGACTTACACTATAACTCCGCAGGAATCCGGAATGTCTGTTCTTGAATTTCTGCGGTCAAAAGGTTTTTCCCGACACATCCTGACTTCCATGAAACCTGACAAGGAGGCACTTCTTGCAGATGGAATGCGGATCGGAGGACGAGGCCTCCTGAAGGAAGGCACTGTTTTTCGTGTACGCATCAGGGAAACAGGGGATACCGAGGGCATCGTTCCCACTCCTCTGCCTCTCTCGGTTCTCTATGAAGATGAAGATATCCTTGTTCTGAACAAACCCTCTGATATGCCTGTACATCCTTCTATTGGAAACTATACGAATACGCTGGCAAATGCTGCTGCTTTTTATTTTCAGGAAAAGGGAGAATTCTGCCCGTTTCGCTGCATCAACCGTCTGGATCGGGATACTTCCGGAGCTCTGATCCTTGCCAAAAATGTACTCAGTGCTGCGATCCTCTCTGCACAGATGAGAAACCGTGAGATCCGACGTACTTACCTGGCAGTGGTCTGCGGCATCACCCCGCCGTCAGGAACTGTCTCTGCTCCCATCGGACGTGTCTCGGATTCTGTGATCCAGCGGCAGGTCGACCCGGAACATGGAGAATATGCAGTCACACACTATGAACGTCTTACTTCCCGAAATGACCATTCCCTTCTGGAAATTCACCTCGAAACAGGACGCACCCACCAGATCCGGGTTCATATGGGACATATCGGACATCCGCTTCCGGCCGATTATCTGTACCATCCTGTATATGACCGCTTTAGCCGTCAGCCGCTTCATTCTTTTCAGCTGGATTTCCGACACCCGCTGACCAGAGAGCAGCTTTGTTTTACTGCCCCTGTACCAGAGGACATGGCCGGCTCATTTCTCAATTGACGTTTCATGTAAAGTTTAAGGCAAAAAAGTCATTTCCCCGCTGTCCCTTATACAGTCGTGAGAAATGACTTTTTATTTCTTATTTATTCTTGTCATAGACGATCTGAAGTCCCTTGAGGAGCAGATCTCCATCCAGGATCATCTCGCGTTTACAGTGAGGAATGATCTTTTTTGACATTCCACCAGTTGCGATCACTGTAACCTTCTGTCCAAGTTCTTCTTCAATCCGGTCTACGATACCGTCTACTGCAGCTGCATTTCCATAAAGGATCCCGCTCTTCATACAGTCTACCGTATTTCTTCCGATGAGTCTCTTTGGCTCCTCGATACTGATACCGCTGAGTTGAGAAGCTCTGGAAGTCAGCGCGTCCAGTGAAATTCTGACTCCCGGAAGAATCATTCCGCCAATATAGCGTTTTTTGTCGTCCACGACAGAAATTGTCGTTGCCGTTCCCATATCCACAATGACCAGTGGTACAGGATACTGTGCCAGCGCCGCCACTGCATCGGCAACACGGTCAGCCCCCATTTCCCCCGGATTATCAAGAGTGATATTAAGTCCTGTCCTGACTCCCGGTCCCAGAATCATAGGCTCTTTTTTGAGGATTTTTTCAACTGCAAGTTTCACTGCATTGGTGATCTGCGGAACTACAGAAGAAATGATCGATCCCTCAATATCTGAACGTTTGATATGATGAATATCTATGATCGTCTTGAGGTCGATCGCATATTCCAGTTCCGTCTTTGTATGATTCGTGGAAATCCTCTCAATAAAATAAATTTTCTTTTCTTCAATACAGCCAACTACAATGTTGGTGTTTCCGATATCAATGGCTAAAATCATATTTCTCATTCCTGTCTGTATGCTTTTTATGCGGCAGTGTCAGGTTTTGCAATCTGAGATGCCGGCGGGATCAGATGCGCTTTGGAAAGTGCAGTTCCCACTGCTGCTGTGATGACTGTTGAAGAAATCATCTCACAGATTGCGTTAACGCCTACCATCATGCAGCATCCGATGATTATATTTCTTCCACCCATCAGATTCCGGACTACTTCTGTATTTCCGAACATCAGGATCAGTGCACTCATAAAGAACAAAGTATTCAGGAATGCGGAAAAGAATCCTGTTACGGCACAGGACGCATATACATTCGTTTTCTTTCTCATTCCTCTGTAAATGCAGCCGATCAGAAATCCGTCAAGAATACGTGGTACAAAACACTGAACCGCACTTAAAAACGGATTGATCTGAAACAGTGCTGCTCCCAGCGCACTGGTACCGCCAATTCCCATTGCCTGCAGAAAACTGGTCAGTCCGAAAACTGCTCCGGCTACTGCTCCGCCTGTTGGTCCGAGGACGACCGCACAGATTGCCACCGGAATGACATTAAAAGTAATTGCCAGAGGTCCTATATTCAGATATCCAAGTGGTGTATACGCCATCAGAAAGAGGATGCCTGCCATCAGACCAAGAATTGTCAGCTGTGATGTGGTGAATTTGTTGCTTTTCATATTTTTCCTCCTTGTTATCGTTCCCTCTTCAGGGGATACAATACGGTACGGAACTGCGGGCATGTAACTTTATTTACCCGCTTCCTGGTGAACGGGTTACTTTTCCCTTTCTTTCATTACAGAAAGAATTTTATCCAGGATGATATTGGCTGCATCCTCCTTGCTCATAAGCTGGAGTGATACGTCTTCATCCTGAGTAATCAGAGTCAGTACATTGGTATCTCCCTGGAATCCGGCACCCTCAACCTTAAGGTTGTTCGCTGCCACCATATCCAGATGCTTCTTTCCAAGTTTGGCTCTGGAATTACCAAGCATATTCTGTGTTTCCATAGAAAATCCGCAGAGAAACTGCTGTGGAGTACGATGCTCACCGAGATATTTCAGAATATCATCTGTTTTCTCCAGAGCAATACTCATTTCTGCATCATTTTTTTTGACCTTTTCATCAAAGACCTTCGCTGGGCGGTAATCTGCCACTGCTGCTGCCTTGATGATGATATCCTGCTGTGCACTTACGGATGTCACAGCATCAAACATATCCTTTGCCGTCACAACCGGAACCACCTTCACAAAAGGCGGCGGTGCAATGCTGCATGGTCCGCTTACCAGCGTAACCTCTGCGCCACGGAGCATAGCTGCCTTGGCAAGTGCATATCCCATCTTACCTGAAGAATGATTGGTGATATAACGCACCGGATCAATGGATTCCCGGGTAGGCCCAGCTGTCACCAGAACCTTTTTTCCCTCAAGATCCTTCTCCTTTGCGATCTCCCGCAAAATATAAGAAAGCAGAGTTTCCGGCTCCGGCATCTTGCCGGCTCCTGTATCTCCGCAGGCAAGATAGCCGCTGGCAGGCTGGATCACTTCGTATCCGTAATGCTCAAGTGTTTTGAGATTATCCTGCAGGATCGGATTTTCGAACATATTTGTATTCATGGCGGGAGAAATGAATTTCCTGCATTTACATGCCATAAGAGTTGTTGTCAGCATATCATCTGCAATTCCATGTGCAAGCTTGCCGATCACATTGGCACTGGCCGGTGCGATCATCGCCACATCTGCTTTCTTTGCGATTGAAATATGCTCTACCTGGAACTGGAAGTTTCTGTCAAAGGTATCTACCAGGCATTTCGTCCCGGTAAGCGATTCAAAAGTGATCGGTGTGATGAAATTTGTCGCATTCTGCGTCATCAGCACATGGACTTCTGCATGAAGTTTCTTCAGTGCACTTGCAAGATATGCTATTTTGTATGCCGCAATACTTCCGGTCACTCCCAGAAGAACTGTTTTTCCCTTTAACATAAGATAATCCTTCCTTTTACATACAGTTTTCATGTCTGTTCCATTATAACAGCCTCCGTGACAATTGCAATGTATTTTTGCCGTGTTTCTTTTTTTGTACTCATTTTTGTATTATAATAAGGTAATACAACTGTGATATATGAAAGGAGTCTTTATGAAAAATTATCAGATCACACAATGGTGTGCACGTTTTATAAAAGAGCAGGTCTCTCCTGGAGATCTCTGTATTGATGCCACAATGGGCAATGGAAATGACACGCTTCTGCTGAGTACACTCTGTGGAGAGAATGGACGGGTGATCGCCTTTGATATTCAGGAGCAGGCTCTTGTAAGTACCAGAGAACGGCTCAAAAAAGCAGGCTCACCAGATAACTGCAGCCTGCTTCTGGAGTCCCACACACAGATGTCTTCACATGCAGAAGAAAATTCTGTAAGCTGCATCACCTTTAATCTCGGCTATCTCCCCGGCGGAGACCATACCAAGGCGACAAAAGGTGATACCAGCATTGAAGCACTGACTCAGGGACTTTCCCTCCTCAAAAAAGGCGGTCTTATTTCTCTTTGTATCTACAGTGGCGGAGACTCCGGATTTGAGGAACGTGACAGCGTTCTTACCTGGCTTGCAGGCCTTGATCCTCATAAATATCTGGTTATCCGGAGTGACTATTATAATCGTCCAAATAATCCGCCGATTCCTGTTCTGATCATAAAACTATAGCGTCATCATTTATGTCAGTCTTTGATCTGAATACTCTCGATCACCGGCTGCTTATCTGCCTCTATAGTTCCGTTGTCATCAGTTGGCACTGCGTCCTTACAGATCTGGTCCACAACATCCATACCCTCCGTCACATGTCCGAAGGCTGCGTAATCGCCGTCCAGAAAAGTACTGTCTGTCTGCACAATGAAAAACTGGGAGCTTGCGCTGTTTGGATCAGAAGATCTTGCCATGGAAATGGTTCCTCTTGTATGGGAGATATCGTTCTTTATACCGTTGCTTGAAAATTCTCCCTTGATCTTCTCATCAGATCCTCCTGTTCCATTTCCTTTCGGATCTCCACCCTGGATCATAAAGCCATCCATGATACGCCAGAAAGTCAGCCCGTCATAAAATCCATCCTGTGCCAGTTTTACAAAATTCGTCACGGTGATCGGGGCTGTGTCTGCATCCAGTTCCACTTCGATGCTTCCATAGTCTTTGATATCGATTCCTGCATGGTGGATTCCTGTCAGTTCACTTGTGGTATCCAGCTTTGCTGTCTCACCATCACTTCCATCGCTGAAGCCGTCAGCAATTGCTTCTTCCTCACTTACTGCATCCTGTGCTGCTTCTTCATCGGAAGAAGTTTCTGTCTTTGTATTCTCTGCCTCTGCAGAATCAGATGTCTTTGCACTTCCGCATCCTGCAAGGGCAGACGCTGTAAGAATCACTGCAAAAACTGCTGCCAAAAATCTGGATTTCATTATCAATTCCTCCTCTGATACTGCTGTTCAACTCATTCACAGCAGTTCTTTGATTTCTGTTTTTAACTTTGTCTTGTGCAACAGTTTAACACCACGGCAAAACAAAGTCAATGCCGGCTGCTGTTCACTCCGTTCACAGTAACTTGGTCAAAATGCATTCCAGATCACCAATGCCTGACAACAATCACTTGTAACCCTTTCAAAGCTCTGTTACAATAAGGAAAGGTACTATATCAAAATACAGGAAAGGATCCGAAATACATGAAAAAAATAGCCAGCTTTACCATAGACCATATCAAACTCCAGCCGGGGATCTATGTCTCCCGCAAGGACTATCTCAATGATCAGGTCATCACTACCTTTGACATCCGTATGACTTCTCCGAACGAGGAGCCTGTTATGAACACTGCAGAACTCCACGCTATGGAACACCTCGCAGCTACTTTTCTCCGCAACCATGCAGAGTTCGGAAGCAAGGTCATCTACTGGGGACCAATGGGCTGCCGTACCGGAAACTATCTCCTTCTTGCAGGTGATTACGAATCCAGGGACATCGTGCCGCTCATGACTGAAATGTTTGAGTTCATCCGCGATTTCGAAGGTGAGATCCCGGGGGCTTCCGCAAAAGACTGCGGAAACTATCTCGACATGAATCCTGGCATGGCAAAGTATCTCGCAGATAAATATCTCCGCGAGGTTCTCTATGATATCAAACCGGAACGTCTCATTTATCCGGAATAATTTACCCCAACTAAGAAAAACGCTGAACTTCTTTGGAAAATCCTCTGAAGGTTCAGCGTTTTTAATTTATGTTTCCTGATTTACTGGGCTGCTGTCTGTGCAGCTTCTGCTCCTGCCGGAGCTGTTGTGGAAACATACTGTGCATTTACATAACCCGTCTGGTCATTGATCGTTACCTCGATCCACTGACCATCCTCACTCACACCGGTACTGGTCAGTTCCTGGCCAACTGTTGTTCCTGTGATCATCTCTGCCTCTGCACTGCAGTCAGAGCGGACATTTACGCCCTCAACAACATAATAGGTAGCATTTTGCTTTATGATATTTACACCGCTTGCTGTCTGTACAGTTTCCTGAGCCGGAGTCGGAGTTGCCTCTGGTGTCGGAGTCACTTCCGGTGTCGGGGTCACGGTCGGAGTTGGAGTTGCTTCAATTACAGTCACTGTAGAGTCTTCTCCTCCGATGCTGTATCCACATCCGGATGCAAACACAGCCAGACCAGCCAGCGCGATCAGTAATCTGGATTTCTTCATCTGAAATAATTCCTCCTTTATAGCCTACCAACACTATACCCCATATACACAGTCTATTGCAAGCCTTTTTTGTAATCTCCCCTGTCCGTCACGATCCGACAGCCAATTGCCTCCATTCGTCTGTTCAGACAGTATCTGCATTCTGCCGCTTCATCACCGGTACAGATCTTTCCATCATAGAGCATATATTTTTTACGCACAGAAACAGGAGAAAGATTTGGCATCACGACATTTGCACCTGATCTTACCCCGAGTTCACGTCCCCTGGGATGGATCGTTCCAAGTGCTGTCGTTGCCGGAAGAAGCACACTCGGCAGCATCAGACGCAGAAGTGCCAGATAAAACAATGTATCCTCAAGTGTTCCGCTCTCTTTGTCGCAAAAGGGTGTGTCCTGATGTGCGATAAACGGGCCTATTCCCACCATTTCCGGATTCAGATCCTTCAGAAACAGAAAATCCTCCACAAGATCATCAACCGTCTGGAAAGGAGAACCCACCATAAAGCCCGCACCTGTCTGATACCCCAGTTTCTTAAGGATACGAAGACAGTTCCTGCGGTTCTCACCGGACATTGCTGCCGGATGAAGTTTCCTGTAATGTTCCTCACATGCAGTTTCATGCCGAAGAAGATAACGGTCAGCCCCGGCCTCTCTGTAAGCACGATAACTTTCTTCGGATTTTTCTCCTATTGAAAGCGTCAGTGCACAATCCGGATAGGTTTCTTTGATATCTCGGATCAGACTGACCAGTTTTTCATCTGTGTAATATCCGTCTTCTCCCCCCTGGAGGACAAATGTCCGAAATCCCAGTTCGTATCCCTCCCTGCAGCAGGCAAGGATATCTTCTTCTGTCAGGCGGTAGCGCTGGGCATTCCGGTTACTGCGGCGGATTCCGCAGTAATAACAGTCATTTTTGCAGTAGTTGGTAAATTCGATCAGGCCACGCACATAGATTGCATCTCCGTACACTCGCTGGCGCACCTGATCTGCCAGTTCCCGGGCATACAGATCTGTTTCTTCTGAACGGTTTGCCAGAAGTGTCCGGAATTCTTCTGCTGACAGCATCTGCTCCTGATGCAGTTTGTCGATCAGTTTCTTCATAATATTCTCCCCGTATGCAGCTTCTTAGAACTGTTTTTTACCTCTGGCGATGTATTTGCCGAGTTTTTCTTTCACAAGCTTTCCATCCTCAACTGCGAGGTTTCCGCGGAGGAAAACTTTGTCAATGCCGCACTCAAGTTTGAAGCCCTCGAACGGGTTATTGTCTGTATTGTATGCATGAGTCGCTGCAGAGATCACGCTTTCTTTTGCCGGGTCAAGCACTACGATATCTGCGTCGCTTCCCGGTGTGATCGCACCTTTATTCGGATATATACCATAAAGCTTTGCCGGATTTTCGCAGAGGACTTTGCACATCTGTTCCTGCGTGATCTTTCCGGTCTTAACTCCATAAGTATAGAGAAGAGTTCCTCTTGTCTGAACTCCCGGAAGTCCTCCCGGAATCTTCGTGAAGTCATCTTTTCCGAGGGCTTTCTGAGCCAGGGTGAAGCTGCACTGGTCTGTTGCCACCGTCTGGATCTCCTCGTCTGCCAGTGCCTTCCACAGGCAGTCCTGATCTTCTCTCTTGCGGATCGGCGGTGCACATACATAGACAGCGCCTTCAAAATCCGGTTTGGAGTAAACACTGTCATCCAGAAGAAGATATTGCGGACAGGTTTCTGCATAAACCTCCTGGCCGTTCTTTCTTGCATTGATCACTTCTTCATAGGCTTTTTTGTTTGTAAGATGAACTATCATGACTGGTGCATTGGCTTCCTTCGCGATTACCAGAAGGCGATGTACAGCCTCTGCTTCCATGGTATCTGGTCTTACAAGCGGATGATTTTCCGGTCCGAGGCGTCCTTCTTTCTTTGCTTCAGAGATCAGGGCATCGATCACGCCCGCATTTTCACAGTGAACTCCGGCGAAGCAGCCGCATTCACCAAGTTTCTTGAGGATCTTGTACATATCACAGTCATTTACGATCATTGCCGGATAAGTCATATAAAGCTTGAAGCTTGTAATTCCCTCATTGATCATATCCTGCACTTCTGCCTCTGTCTCATCATTCCATTCTACGATAGACATATGGAAAGAATAATCGCAGGAGCATTTGCCATCGGCTTTTTTGTGCCACTTGTCAAGCCCTTCTTTGAGCGTATGGCCACCCTTGTCCTGTGATGCATAATCAATGACAAGGGTAGTTCCGCCGAGAAGTGCAGCCCTTGTTCCAGTCTCAAAGTCATCTGCTGTGACTGTGCCTGCCACTTCCAGATCAAAATGTGTATGTCCGTCGATAAAGCCCGGAAACAGAAGCTTGCCGCTTACATCGATCACTTCTGCATCGCCTGCTTCAAGGTCCTTTTCTACGTTTACGATCTTTTCTCCATCCACCAGGACATCGAGTTTCTCAGATTTTTCTCCGGATACTACGGTTCCGTTTTTGAGTAAATATTTCATAGTGTACCTCCCTTTGTCATTCATAAGCTGATGCACCCCTGCACTTTTTCTGACGAATCCTTCATCAGAACCTACTTATTACAACAAATATATCACCAATTCGCCCTCTCAGCAACCACTATCTGATTCTTTATGCAATAATATTTAGGCAACCTAATTTTTTATCAGCAAAAAAAACTTTATATAAAACCAATTTTGTGATATAGTATTTAATAAACAGTTTTGTATCATTATAAAAAGGAGGAAAAACAATGGGACGACTTACTGTACTCAAACAGATCGCGCGGGATCTGGCCTCTCAGTTTGGCCCGGAATGTGAAATCGTAATCCACGACCTTAAAACAAACGATCCCGAACATTCCATCGTCCATATTGAAAACGGACATGTGACAGGCCGCGGAATCGGAGACGGGCCTTCCAATGCCGTTTTTGACGTAATCCGTCACAACAACAAAAAAAAGACAGATGAAGAAGAATTAAAGGATCATTCCGGCTATCTGATGAAAACGACCGACGGCAAGATCCTGAAATGCAGCACTTCCTATATCAGAGATGATGACGGAAGTCTTCATTACGTCTTCGGCATCAACTATGACATTACCAAGCTGACCATGATCGAAAGTGCACTCCACTCCCTGATCACACCGGTCAACAAGGAAGAAAAACCAAAGGAGATCACTCACAGTGTCAACGATCTTCTGGATCATCTGATTGAGGAATCCGTTGCCCTTGTCGGCAAACCGGTTGCTCTTATGAATAAGGAGGACAAAGTCACTGCAATCCAGTTCCTCAACGATTCCGGTGCTTTCCTGATTACCAAGTCCGGCGATAAAGTCGCCAATTATTTCGGCATTTCCAAATACACCCTGTACAGCTACATTGACGTGAACAAATAAGCAGAAAACAAAATATCCTGTACAGATCTGATGCCTTTTTAATAAGGCAGGATCTGCACAGGATATTTT
>CAKRTP010000006.1 GCA_934402155.1 uncultured Blautia sp.
GCATATTGTATCGAATCTCGTACAAAAATTCAAGTGCATTTTGGAAAAAACATGATAAAAAATGTATTTAATTGGAACTCAAACCATAGCACGAACCATTTTCTCATGCTATAATAGGTGCAGTCCATATAAAGGAGGCAAAAAAATGTCAAATCAAATCTTATGGGACTGTCATATGCACTCTTCTTTTTCTGCTGATTCTGACACATCCATGGAAGACATGATCCTGGAAGCAATCCGCCAGGGACTTCAAGGTATCTGTTTTACCGAGCATCTTGATCCGGACTACCCACCGACACCGGACAATGAGACTTTTGAACTGGATCTTGCCGGTTATCAGAAGACACTCCATGCACTGAAAGCCAAATATCGCCCGCAGCTGGATATTCATTACGGAATCGAACTGGGGCTTCAGCCGCATCTGGAAAATTTTTTCAGGGAACTTCTGGAAACGGTTCCTTTTGATTTCGTGATCGGATCTTCCCATGTAGTTCACGGACAGGACCCTTATTATAAGGAATTTTTTAAAAATCGCAGAGAATCCGAATGTTATATGGAATATTTCGAATCCATTCTGGAAAATCTGGCTGTATTTACCGAAATGGATGTTTACGGACATATCGACTATGTGGTAAGATATGGTCCGAATCAGAACCGTGAATATTCCTACGGACGCTATCAGGATATTCTGGATGAAATTCTGAGGACTATTATTTCCAAAGGATGCGGAATTGAACTGAACACCGGTGGATTTCATTATGGACTTGGTGAGCCCAATCCATGCTGTGCGCTCATCCGCCGTTACCGTCAGCTTGGCGGAGAGATCATCACGATCGGTGCTGATGCACACAGTCCGGACAAAATTTCCTACGCCTTCGACAAGGCTGCTGATATTCTTGTCGACTGTGGATTTAAATATTATACTGTATTCAAAGACCGTAAGCCGGAATTTATCAAATTATGATTCCGACTTTCAGATAAGAAGTTTTTAAGGAGGAATAATCATGGCAAAAAAACGCCTTCAGAAAAAACGTGAAGCAGCCAGAACTGCTGCACCAAAAACTACCACACCTGTAACAGAAGCTGTTAAGACTGAGCCGGCTAAGGTTGAAACCCAAAAAGTGGAACCGGTCAAGGTCGAAACTAAAAAAGTGGAGCCTGTCAAGGTCGAAACTGCAAAGACTGAACCTGTGAAAGTTGAAACCAAAAAAGTGGAGCCTGTCAAGGTCGAAACTGCAAAGACTGAAGCTCCGAAGATTGAGTCTCATAAAGAGGACACTGTCAAAGTTGAAACTGCAAAGGCTGAAGCTCCGAAAGTTGAAACTAAAAAACCGGCCGCCGAAATTCCTGTAAGAGATGATGATGCTATCTACTGTGAACGTCTTTCCAGACATCTCGATGAGCTGAAATGGCTCTACTGTGAGTTATATCAGGACAATCCATATGTCACAATGCATCTCAATGACCTTCTTACCGTACTCAAAAAATTCTATGATATGAGAAGCAATGACCTCAAAGAGTCCGATATCCGCCGCGCTAAAGACCCGAAATGGTACAAGCGCAACGATCTCACCGGAATGATGATGTATGTCAATGCATTTGCCGGCACTCTCTCCAATCTGGAAAAGAAACTGGATTATGTACAGGAATGTAATGTAAACTATCTTCATCTGATGCCTCTTCTGGAATCTCCGAAAGGACGCAGTGATGGTGGATATGCGGTTGCCGATTTCCGCAAAGTACAGGAAGAGCTCGGAAATATGGATGATTTCTCACACCTGACTTCCGAATGCCATAAACGCGGCATCAGTGTCTGCCTGGATTTCGTTATGAATCATACTTCCGAGGATCATGAATGGGCAAGACGTGCACGTGCCGGTGAAAAAGAATATCAGGACCGCTATTTCTTCTTTGACAGCTATGATATTCCGTCTCTGTATGAGCAGACCTGCCCACAGGTATTCCCGACTACTGCACCAGGAAACTTCACATGGCTGGATGATATCCACAAACATGTCATGACTACATTCTATCCTTATCAGTGGGATCTGAATTACCGCAACCCGATCGTTCTCAATGAAATGATCTTCAACATGCTGTACCTTGCAAACCAGGGTGTGGATATCGTTCGTCTTGACGCTGTACCATACATCTGGAAACAGCTTGGAACCAACTGCCGTAATCTGCCGCAGGTACACACCATCGTGCGTATGATGCGTATGATCTGCGAGATTGTCTGCCCGGGAGTTCTTCTTCTCGGAGAAGTTGTTATGGCTCCTGAAAAGGTTGTTCCATACTTCGGAACTGTAGATAAACCGGAATGTCATCTTCTCTACAATGTGACAACCATGGCAAGTACCTGGCACACAGTCGCAACCAGAGATGTTTCTCTCCTGCGCCGTCAGCTTGATATTGTAGCAGGACTTCCACGAGATTATGTTTTCCAGAACTATCTCCGCTGCCATGATGACATCGGCTGGGGACTGGATTATGATTATCTTGAAAATTTCGGAATCACAGAAGTTCCTCACAAAAAATATCTGAATGATTTCCTGACAGGAGAATATCCGGATTCCTTCGCTAGAGGCGAACTGTACAATGATGACCCTCGTCTTGGTGATGCAAGACTCTGCGGAACCACTGCTTCTCTCTGCGGAATCGAACGTTTTGGATTTGAGCAGAATGAAGATGGTGTTGACCGTGCGATCCGTTACGATATCACCCTGCATGCCTTCATGCTTTCACAGTCCGGTATTCCGGTCATCTACAGCGGTGATGAAATTGCACAGCTCAACGATTACTCCTACAAGGATGATCCGGACAAAGCTGCCGATTCCCGTTATCTCCACAGAGGAAACTTCCGATGGGATCTCGCCGAGAACCGTAATCGTCCGGAAACTGTTCAGGGCAAACTCTTCCCTGTACTTGACAAGCTGGAACATCTCCGTATGGAACACAGCGTATTCAACAGTGATGTACCGATCCGCACTATTGATACCTGGGATGATTCTATCCTTGCTCTCGTGCGTGAAAACGATGATGAGAAATTCATCGGTATCTATAACTTCAGTGAATTTGACAAGGTTGCATGGATCAATGAAGAGGACGGCATGTATACTGATCTGATCTCCGGCCGTGAACTTGAAGCCAAAGGTGTGCAGATCCCTGCATTCGGATGCTTCTGGCTGTGCAGACGTAAGAAATAAGAGTTACTTGATTTTTAATTAAAAATAAACAACAGCCCTGTGGTCAGAACATTTTAAAGTTCCAAGCCACAGGGCTGTTGTTTTTATCTTGTTTTTTTGCTGAGTTTATTCACAAATCCTGTAAACCTTCCCGGTTTTTCCTGATCCAGAGATTTTGCATAAATCCCCTTGAGCCAGACAGTAATGACATCGATCAGAATCGGTGCAAATGTCATCAGGATAAATACCAGAATGATCATTCCGAAATCCAGTGAACCAAGAGACAACAGTTTCTGGAATATAACAGCCGCGCTGAAGAAAATAAACTGCATACCATAAATAATAACCTTGCGATAAGTATTCAATGGTGCATAGACAGTCTTCAATGCCGCCATATAATTCCATCCTGTTACCAGCACACAGGCTGTATTCAGCATCGTATTGGAATGATAAACATTCTGACATACCAGCATTATCGCAAATACACAGGATGAAATAGTAATTGCTGCCGGAAATGCATTCAGAAATACATGCCGCAGAAAAGTATGATCTATCTTGTCATAATTATTCTCCTGAGCCAGAAGGAAAGTCGGAATTCCAACTGCACAGGCACTGATCAGTGACATCTGGATCGGCTCAAACGGATAAGCGTTTCCAAAGAAAATTGTCAGCAATGACAGCATAACTGAAAACATTGTCTTGATCAAAAACATTGACGCTGCTGTGCGGATGTTATTTACGACTCTTCGACCCTGATTTACAATATGCGGCATGGATGCAAAATTTGAATCCAGAAGTACCACATTTGCAATGTTTTTTGCCGCATCACTTCCCTGCGCCATAGCGATACTGCAGTCTGCTTCTTTAAGCGCGAGAACATCATTCACACCATCACCAGTCATTGCCACGGTATGTCCCTGTTTCTGAAGAGCCTGTACCATTTCTTTTTTCTGCTGAGGTGTCACACGCCCAAAAACACTGTACTGTGCAACTGCTTCTTCCAGATCTTCCTCTGTTTCGAGTGTCGTTGCATCTACATAGTTTTCTGCGTTTTTGAGTCCTGCACGTTTTGCGATTGCGGAAACAGTGACAGGATCATCGCCTGAAATTATTTTGAGATCAACTTCCTGACTGTCAAAAAACTGAAGTGTATCAGGAGCTTCCTCGCGGATCACATCTGTCAGAAGAAGAAGTGCTGCTGGTTCAAGTTCAGACGGAAGTTCTGTACCTTCTGCCATCTGGCTGCTGTGTGCCAGTATCAGAACACGAAGCCCCTCCCTGGCATACTGCTGACAGACATTCAAAATGTCTTCTCTGCCTTCAGGAAAAAGGAACTGCGCCGCTCCCATAAGATAGGTTCCATTATCCTTAAACACAGCTCCACTGTATTTTCTGTCCGAAGAAAAAGGAATACTATGCTCCAGTGTCATGGATGTTTTCGCCGGAAAACGTTTGCGAAGAGCATCAATTGTTGCATTCTGATCCTTGAGAACATACATGAGATTTCCCATCATGTCCTCGATTTCGTGAATATTCTGCTGAGCCGGCGCTTCATCTATGGTTCCTGCCTGATCCGATTCTGTTTGCAGACTGGTATCCGGCTCCTGCGCCTCACCATTCTCCGGCTGTACTTCCTGTTCCGGAAGAAGACTCTCACTCCACGGCTCCACACGCTCTACACACATGGTTCCTTCTGTGATAGTTCCTGTCTTATCCAGGCAAAGCGTATCTACTCTTGCCAGTGTTTCAATACAGTATAATTCCTGTACCAAGGTTTTCTTATTCGCAAGAACCAGTGCGCCAAGCGTCAGTGCCACACTGGTAAGAAGTACCAGCCCCTCCGGAATCATTCCCAGAACGCCGGCTACCATACTTACTACAGAATCTCTGAAACTATCTCCGACGATATAATACTGTTTATAAAACAACAATGCACCTAAAGGTACAATAATGATACTGATCACCTTCAGAATCGCATTCAGAGAGTTCTTAAGTTCTGAATTGTGCCGTTTGAATTCTTTCGCTTCACTGGTGATCTGTGCCGCATAATTATCCTTACCTACATGAATGATCTGACAGCAGGCCTCTCCTGCTGTCACAAAGCTTCCTGAAAAAAGCTCATCACCCACATTCTTCGGAAGATTATCCGACTCACCGGTCAGAAGAGATTCATTTACTTCTACACTGCCTTCCAGAACCTTTGCATCTGCCGGAACCTGATCACCGGTCTTGAGACAGACCAGATCATCAAGTACCAGTTCCTCTGTGGGTACAGTCCATTTCTGCCCTTCACGGATAACAATAGACTTCTTCGCTGTCAAAATAGCCAGCTTGTCAATTGTTTTCTTTGCACGGATTTCCTGTGCGATTCCTATCAGTGTATTAATAACAATAATGCATACAAAAAATGCATTTTTATACGATCCGACCATTAGCACAAGCACAAGAAGTACCAGGTTCAGAAAGTTGAAAAAGGTCAGCGTATTCTCTCTGATGATCTGCTTATAAGTCCTGGTATTCGGATTCTCATCCGCATTGATCTTGCCCTGCTCAATCCGCTCATTTACCTGTTCGTCTGTAAGTCCTGTCAACCTTTCACCTCACAATTTGCTGTTTTCCTGTTCACAGTAACTCCCCCTCACAGCCGCTGTTCTTTAGTACTCTTCTTCCTCTTCACCTTCACTGATATCTGACTTTGGTTTGTCCAGACCTTCGATCACGATTCCATGTTTTTCTGCATAATCCCACAGTGCTGCATGAATTGCTTCCTCTGCAAGAAGAGAACAGTGTACTTTGACTGGCGGAAGTCCGTCAAGAGCTTCCATAACTGCTTTGTTTGTGATCTGCATTGCTTCTTCAATAGTTTTGCCTTTGACCATTTCTGTTGCCATACTGCTGGTTGCAACTGCCGCACCACAGCCAAATGTTTTGAATTTACATTCTTTGATGATATGTGTCTCATCATCAATATCAAGGAACATTCTCATGATATCACCGCATTTTGCGTTACCAACAGTTCCTACACCGCTTGCTCCCTCAATTTCTCCTACATTTCTTGGATGCTGAAAATGATCCATAACTTTTTCGCTGTACATAATATTTAATTCCTCCTGTTTTTTCTTTTGTAATGATTATTTCTGGTGTTTGATAAAGTCTTCATACAATGGTGACATATTTCTCAGATTCTGTACGATTTCTTTCAGTTTATCTACTGTGAAATCAAGTTCTTCTTTTGTTGTCTCTTCACTTAAGGTAAGTCTAAGGGAACCATGTGCGATCTCATGAGGCAGTCCGATTGCAAGAAGTACATGGGACGGATCCAGAGATCCTGATGTACATGCAGATCCACTTGATCCGCAAATACCGTTCTGATCAAGCATCAGAAGCATGGATTCACCTTCAATAAACTGAAAACTTACATTTACATTATTTGGAAGACGTTTTACTCTGTCACCATTCAGCCTGGAATATGGGATTTCACTGGTAAGACGTCCGATCAGATAATCTCTCAGTTCAATTTCTCTGTCTGTACGTTCTTTCATGTTTTTGGATGCCCGCTCTGCTGCTGCACCGTATCCTACGATTCCAGGAACATTCTCTGTGCCTGCACGACGTTTACGTTCCTGTGCGCCGCCATGTACAAAGGATCTGATCTTAACTCCCTTACGGATATAAAGGAAACCGATTCCTTTTGGTCCATTGATCTTGTGACCACTGGAGCTTAACATATCAATATTACATTCATCTACATCGATCGGAACCTGGCAGAATGCCTGAACGGCATCTGTATGGAACAGGATTCCGTGTTCTCTGGCGATACGTCCGATTTCTTTGATTGGCTGGATAGAACCAATCTCATTGTTTGCAAACATAACAGAAATCAGAATTGTTTCCGGTGTGATTGCCTTCTCCAGCTCATCAAGACGAACAATACCATTTTCATCTACATCAAGGTATGTGATCTTTGCGCCTCTTTCCTTCTCCAGATATTCGCAGGTATGAAGGATTGCATGATGCTCGATCTTGGTTGTGATAATATGGTTTCCCTTGGATTTATATGCTTCAAAAGTGGCTTTGAGTGCCCAGTTATCAGCCTCACTTCCACCTGCTGTAAAATAAATTTCTTCTTTCTTTGCGTTCAGAACATCCGCTATCTGCTGTCTTCCCTTAGTCACTGCTTCTTTGCTCTTCTGGGCGAAGTCATAAATACTGGATGGATTTCCGTAATATTCAGAAAAATACGGAAGCATCGCATCAAGAACTTCCGGAGCAGTTTTGGTTGTTGCTGCATTATCCAGATATATTAATTTATTCATGTTTTTTCCTCCTGATAAAAATGAATTTTAGTAACTATTTTAAATTTTTTCCTGTTGTTTCTTCCGGCTTTCATCTATCAACTGATCCAGCATCATGGTGTCTACCGCCTGTGTGATACTGTCGTTGATGCGCTTCCACACATATTTCGTAACACAGATATCGTGATTCTCACAGCTGCTCTGATCTTCCATTCCGGAACACTGTGCAGCCTCCAGACTGCCTTCCAAAACCCGCAGGACATCCCCCACAGAAATCTCCTCTGCCGGCCGCCCCAGACGATAACCGCCTCCGGCACCTCTGGTGCTGTCCACCAGTCCTGCCTTCTTGAGTTTCGCCATAAGCTGCTCCAGATAGCTGTCTGAGATATTCTGACGATCTGCAATACTTTGAATGGAAACAGCTTCTGTTTCACAATGCAGTCCCAGATCTATCAATGCCTTGAGACCGTATCTTGCTCTTGTTGACAGTTTCATCCACTCACCTCTTCAATTCCCAGTGTTTTAGTCGGATTTATTTCAAGTTTTACTTTAACAGAATACATTTGTTCTGTCAAGGAGGTTTTACGCATATACTGACAAAAAAGCACCAGGTGCTTTATATGTCAAAAAAGACTTTTTTTCAAGGAACTTTTCTTCTTACCTGCGCTGGTCTTTGCAGCCGTATTATTGGTTTTTTTTATAGGATATTCCTGTCTCATACGATTGGTGCAGAAGGGATTGGCCTGTTTCAGCTTACACAGCCTCTCCAGAATCTTCTCCTTGCAGTTACCACAGCCGGAATACAGACTGCGCTCTCCCGCCTGGTTGCTGCCAGATTTGCAACGGAAGAAGGGAAAAAAGCCCGGGATTTTTTCTGTCTGGGTACTTTTCTCGCTTTTTCACTCTCCTGTGCCATTTCAATCCTGATCTATCTGCGAGCAGATTTTTTTGCAGTACAGATCCTCAAAGAACCCCGCACCAAAGATCTTATTCGCATTCTTGCATTCAGTCTTCCCTTTGCCACCCTCCATTCCTGCGTCAACAGCTATTTTTTCGCCCGCAAAAAGGCAGGATTCCCTTCCGGAATGCAGTTTACAGAACAGCTGATCCGTGTCGGTTCTTCCTGGTTATTGTATGTCATCTGTGTTTCCGACGGCATTCCTGTAACAGCCTCGATCGCAGTGGGAGGTACACTGATCTCAGAAATTGTGGTATCGCTTCTTTCACTCCTTGTTATTTCCCTCCATTTCAAAAAACAGGATCATAAAATTTTTTATATCGAGCATCCGTTTTCTTCTCTTCTGGAAATCTTCCGGACAGCGTTTCCAGTCACTCTGAACCGCCTTCTGCTGTCTCTGCTTGCCGGCATTGAGGTCGTCCTGATTCCTCAGCGACTTCGTCTGTATGGTTTATCATCAGCAGATGCCCTCAGTGTTTATGGTATTTTTACCGGACTTGCACTTCCCTGTATTCTTTTTCCTGCCACAATCACTAACTCTGCTTCTGTAATCCTGATGCCGTCTGTTGCGGAAATGCAGGCACTTGGTTATCAGAAGAGAATTCGCCATATCTCCGCACAGGCTCTTCGTGCAAGTCTGTTTCTTGGCTGTATGTGTTCTTTTCTTTTTTATTGCGCCGGTCCATTTATAGGGGCAGTTCTTTTCCACAGTCCGACTGCCGGAACTTACATACGCACACTTGCTTTTATCTGCCCTTTTTTATATATGAACACAACGCTCACCAGCATCCTTCATGGGCTTGGACTGACAGGTCGAAGTCTGATCCACAATGCCCTGGGAATTCTGATCAGAATTCTTTTTGTAGTATTTACAATTCCTGTTTCCGGAATTCGTGGTTATCTTTACGGAATTCTTTTCAGTGAAATCCTTTCAAGCGGGCTTCATATTTATACACTTTTTATACAAAACCATAATGTTCTTCCTCCGTCGTAATCCGAACAGAACCCGCTTCATTACTGTCCCGCGTTCCTTTGCGTTACCTGCGAATAATTATTTTGCCTCTAAATGCTGTCTGATAATTACGTTTTCCCTATCGACAAGAGGTTTTTAATCGTTTATAATAGAGCGTTGTATACCTCAGTTATGAAACATTCACACAAAAGAATTCCGGTTTTTTATGTATAATTATTCCGGATATGTTACAAAGCGTTGAATCCAGACGCACAAGGGAGGAAACTATGGGATTTAATTTTATCAAAAAATTACCTACACCGGCAGAAATCCGTAATCAATATCCTATTGATGCTGAGATTCAGGCATTAAAGGAAAAACGTGATCAGGAAATCCGAGATGTCTTTACCGGAAAATCTAATAAATTTCTTGCTATTATCGGTCCATGCTCTGCCGACAATGAGGAAGCGGTCTGCGACTATCTGCTTCGTCTCCGCAAGGTACAGGACAAAATCGCAGACAAAGTTCTGATTATTCCGCGTGTTTATACAAATAAGCCACGAACTACAGGTGAAGGATACAAAGGCATGGTGCATCAGCCAGATCCTGAAAAAGCACCTGACATGCTTGCAGGACTCATTGCTATCCGCAAAATGCATATCCACGCGATCCAGGAGAGTGGGTTCACCTGCGCGGATGAGATGCTTTATCCGGAAAACTATCGTTATCTTTCCGATATACTTTCCTACGTTGCAGTAGGTGCACGTTCTGTCGAGGATCAGCAGCATCGTCTGACAGTCAGCGGTATGGATGTTCCGGCCGGAATGAAAAATCCGACCAGCGGTGACTTCAATGTCATGATGAACTCTGTTGTTGCCGCTCAGGGATCTCATCGTTTTATCTACAGAAGCTGGGAAGTTGAAACAACAGGAAATCCTCTTGCTCATACGATTCTTCGAGGTGCTGTCAACAGACATGGTGAAACGATTCCGAACTATCATTATGAGGATCTTCGTCTTCTTCTTGAAAAATATCAGGAAAAAGATCTCAAAAATCCTGCTGTGATTATAGACACCAACCATTCCAACTCCAACAAACAGTACGAACAGCAGATCCGTATCGCAAAAGAAGTTCTGCACAGCCGCAATGTTGATCCGGAACTTCACAGTCTGGTCAAGGGTCTCATGATTGAAAGTTATATTGAACCAGGCAGCCAGAAGATCGGCGGTGAACATATTTACGGAAAATCTATCACTGATCCCTGTCTTGGCTGGGATGAATCAGAAAAACTACTTTATACCATAGCCGAACTGTGTTAAATGACAATTCTCCAGATAAAGTAAAAAAACTCGAGCCAAAGATTCTTTGAATCTTTGGCTCGAGTTTTCATTCTAATGTCTTGGATGTGCCTTCATATAGACATCACGCATCTTGGCCACATTCATGCCAAGATAAATCTGCGTAGATGAAATATCTGAATGTCCGAGCATTTCCTGCACAGTCTTGATATCTGCGCCATTCTGAAGCATATGTACTGCAAACGAATGCCTGAGTGTATGTGGTGTGATATCACGACAGATACCGGCAGCTTCCGCGTATCCCTTGAGAACTTTCCAGAATCCCTGTCTGCTCATGGATCTTCCTGAGCAGTTGGTAAACAATGACTTTTCATTTGGGTTTTTTACAAAATAATCCCGTCCATGCTCCATATATTCTGTAAGTGCTCTTTTACTCACATTTCCTATCGGAATAATTCGTTCCTTATCCGTATCATGGCAGATCACATATCCGAACTGAAGATTCAGATCCGATACCTGCAAATGTATCAGTTCACTGACACGCATACCTGTAGCATAAAGAAGTTCCAGCATCGCACAGTCACGAAGCCCTTTTGCAGTATCAGTATTAGGTTGTTTCAAAAGACGATCCACCTCCTGAACTGACAGTATTTCCATCATCTTCTTCTCCACTTTAGGTGGCTTCAGCTCTTCAGATGGATCATTCTTTGTTATTCCTTCTTTAAAAAGATATTGAAACAGCGCCCGTATCGATGCAATATTTCTGGAAATTGTCGAAGATGCCAGATTTTCATTCTTAAGTTCACTTAGATAACCTTTAAGATCCAGACTTGTTACCTCTGCAAAATTATAAATCTTCTGCCCCTGAAGATATCGAATCAGTTTTCTCAGATCTCTCTGGTATGAAATTTCTGTATTATTTGATGTATTCTTCGTCGTATGCAAATATGCAATAAATTCTGCAAGTGTTCTTTCCATTTTATTTCCTGCCTAACCTTGTACATGTCTTTCTCTGTCTGACAGAAATATCCCCCTGTCAGCCTCTGTATTCTATCTGATGTATTCTGATTATACTTGTTATTTTACATAAAATCAATTTATTTTTTTTCAAAAATCCCCGTAAAATCAGGTTTTTATCGTGCAATACAAAATATCGTAATGATTATTGTAAACTACACCATATCTTGTATTTGGTCAATCTGTAGTTACAAAATGCCAATTTTTTTAATCATCCATTCCAAAATATATGGATTGCAGTATACCTCTGTTATTACCCCTGCCAGATATAAAAGGCTGCATAAGATAATCCTCAGAAAATATCCTGTTACCTCTCCCGAAAACATACCTCTGTTCTTCCAGATTTTCATTGACTGATCATAACTTTGTCTGTAAAGATAAAAAATGCAGGGAATATAAAACAAATACTGCGGAAATAACAAACCGATTCCTATCAGACCTCCCTGAAAGCCAAACTGCAAAATCGACATGGTCAGAAGAATACCTGTTTTCACGCCAAGATAAATACTTCCCACTACAGCGAAAGGTACCCCAAAGACAGAAATACCACCTGCCGCCCCCAGCAGATATTCGCTTCCTCTCATTTTCAAAACCTGAAAAAAGTACTCTTCTCTTTCTTCACTTCCAATGCCAAATGTGTTCAGAAGATATATTGATGCGATTGTTTTCTGATGCCATTCCATCCGCCATAGAATATTAGGCAGAATCATCCCCAGGAGAAAACCTGCCATAAACAGGATCTGCACCGGACACCCTGAATTTCTCTTCCATTTTGAAGTTTTTTTCATAGCTTCACCCTGTACCAGTCTACGGATCTGCCAAAAGAAATAGAACAAAAAAAGAGTATGACACTTTATATGTATCATACTCTTTTAGGATATTTCATAACTGCCCAATAACCTCAGCTACGATATTACTACAATTCAGAATACATTATTTCGCATAATCTACTGCTCTGCTTTCACGAATTACATTTACCTTGATCTGTCCCGGATATTCCAGTTCAGCCTCAATCTGTTTGGCAATATCTCTTGCCAGCAGAACCATATCTGCATCTGTTACATGTTCCGGTACTACCATTACACGTATTTCTCTGCCCGCCTGTATAGCAAAGGACTTGTCTACTCCTTTGAATTCGTTGGTAATATCTTCCAACTGTTTCAAACGATTTGTATATGTTTCAAGTGTTTCTCTTCTTGCACCCGGTCGTGCTGCAGAAATCGCATCAGCAGCCTGAACGATACATGCAATAAGAGATTCCGGTTCAACATCCCCATGATGTGATGCAACTGTATTGATAACAATTGGTGATTCTTTGTATTTCTTACAAAGATCTACACCAATCTGAATATGAGAACCTTCAACTTCATGATCAATAGATTTACCTATATCATGAAGCAGACCTGCACGTTTTGCCATGCGGACATCTACACCGATTTCTCCTGCAAGAAGTCCGGAAAGCTGTGCCACTTCGATAGAATGTTTCAGAGCATTCTGTCCATAGCTGGAACGGAATTTCATACGTCCAAGAAGTTTCAGAAGTTCTGGATGGATACCATGAACACCAACATCCATTGCTGCATTCTCTCCATCCTCCCGAATCTGTGCTTCTACTTCTTTCTGTGCCTTCTCTACCATTTCTTCGATTCTTGCCGGATGGATACGTCCATCAACAATCAGTTTCTCCAGCGCAACTCTGGCAACTTCTCGGCGAATCGGATCAAAAGCAGACAATACAACTGCTTCCGGAGTATCATCTATGATGAGATCTACACCAGTCAGCGTCTCCAGAGTACGGATATTACGTCCCTCACGTCCGATGATTCTTCCCTTCATCTCATCACTCGGAAGCTGTACAACTGAAATCGTGGTTTCAGACACATGATCTACTGCACATTTCTGAATGGCATTAACCACGTATTCTTTTGCTTTTTTACCAGCTTCATCTTTTGCTCTGTTCTCTAATTCTTTGTAGAGTCTGGCAACGTCCACTTTGACATCGTCTTCTACACTTTTGAGCAACTCGTCTTTTGCCTGTTCGGAGGTCAGACCGGAAATTCTTTCCAGTTCCTGTACTCCTTTTTGTTCAAGTTCTTCTACTTTCTTTTCTCTTTTCTGTAACTCAGCAATTTTTGCTGTGCACTCAGCCTCACGCTTTTCAACTACATCTGCTTTCTTATCAACAGATTCCTCTTTTGATAATACTCGTCTTTCGTATTTCTGCAGTTCGTTTCTACGTTCCTTGGTTTCTTTCTCCAGTTCATTTTTTGTTCTGAGAGATTCTTCCTTTACTTCCAATAATGCTTCTCTTTTTTTTGTTTCAGCAGTTTTTAAAGCTTCATCTATGATGCTTCTTGCTCTGTCTTCTGCCTTGCCAACAACTTCTGCGTCTTTCTGTGCTTTATTGTTGACCGCAACCTTGCAAGTAACAGGAACCGCAATAAGCAGTGCGACCACTACAGCGACAATTGCAACGAAAATTGTGCTTGCCACAGGAGCACCTCCTTATTTAGTTTTCATTGTACAAATACAACAATACAAGTTTAGCCGTTTTTAAGAATTATGTCAAGTTTTTCTAACTATTTGTTTAAATATTTTTGCACAATGTAATGCTCAATTCTTCCAGTGCGGAGGTAATCTCACTCTGTCTGAAACCTCTCCTTGCAAAGTAGCCAAGAAGACGGCGCAGTTCCCGTTCATCCAGTTCCGTGCCCGAGGCATATTTCTTCTCGATCAGGCTCAGAAGAAGGGCATGCTCATCCGGTGATTCAAGTTCCTCCGCTTCTTCCCAGGCTGTCTGGATCGTCTGCCTGTCCACGCCCTTTTGCTGAAGTTCCTGAAATATCTTCTGACGGCTCTTGCTATGTATCCGATACATGATGTAGTTAAATGCATATCTCTCATCATCGACATATCCATATTCTTTCATATAGGATACAGCTTCTGCTGCTGTTTCCTCCGAAAATCCCGCCTGCTTCAATCTGTCTGTAAGTCCCCGTTCTGTCCTGTCCATATGTTCCAGCAGCCTGAGTGCCTTTCGGCGTGCCTGCTGCTGTTCCTGATAACAATCTGTCATGATCCTGCTTATTCTTCCTCTGAAACGGTCTGTTCTGCTGAAGCTGCACTGTCATCCGCCTGTGCAGTATCCTCTCCCGCAAGGAGATGATACTGTATTCTCACCTGCTTCTCGATCTCATCACAGATTTCGGGATGCTCCTTGAGATAAACCTTGACATTCTCACGTCCCTGACCAATTCTGTCACCATTGTAAGAATACCATGCACCGCTCTTGTTCACTACGTTGCACTCCGCTGCAAGATCAAGAATCTCTCCTTCTCTGGAGATACCCGTACCAAACATAATATCAAACTCAGCCTGCTTGAACGGCGGTGCCACCTTATTCTTGACAACCTTGACTTTGGTATGGTTGCCGACCATTTCGCCGCCCTGTTTTAATGTCTCAGTCCTTCTTACATCCATACGGACAGAAGCATAAAACTTGAGAGCACGTCCACCTGTAGTAGTCTCTGGATTGCCGAACATAACACCAACTTTCTCACGAAGCTGGTTAATAAAAATAACCACACAATTAGATCTGCTGATCGCTGCTGTAAGCTTCCTGAGTGCCTGTGACATCAGCCTTGCATGAAGTCCGACATGACTGTCGCCCATATCACCCTCAATCTCAGCCTTCGGAACAAGTGCTGCAACAGAATCGACGATCACAATATCTACTGCTCCGGAACGTACCATAGTCTCTGTGATCTCCAGTGCCTGCTCACCATTATCCGGCTGAGAAATATACAGATTATCAATATCTACTCCTATATTCTTGGCATAAACAGGATCAAGTGCGTGCTCTGCATCAATGAATCCTGCGATTCCACCACGCTTCTGAACCTCTGCCACCATATGCAGTGCAACGGTTGTCTTACCACTGGATTCTGGTCCGTAAATTTCAACAATACGTCCCTTCGGCACCCCACCTACACCAAGTGCGATATCCAGTCCAAGAGATCCTGTGGGAATTGCCTCTATCTGCATATGTGCGCTGGAATCACCCAGTTTCATTACAGAGCCTTTGCCATACTGCTTCTCAATATGTCCAAGCGCAGCTTCCAGTGCCTTCTGTTTTTCTTCGTTAATCATACCTGTGGAATCTCCTTTTTCTGTAAAAAATATTGTCTGTGCGAACTTATGTTTTGCAAACCTATGTTCGTTTTTTCTTCTTATATGCTATTATAAATCCCCTGCAATGTCAAGGAAAACTTTTCGTCATTATTTTCCCTTTTCTGCCATCCTGGAACGTTTTTGGCTTTATCGGAGCACTGCAAAGTGATTTCCTGCAGGGCAGGAAAAAGGGAATACCATTTTGCTGGTATTCCCCCAAAATCCGGTTTATTCTGATACGACTTATTTATCTCCGATCAGCCAGTTATACATTTCTTCATACTGCTTTGCAGAATGATTCCATGAGAAATCTGCTGCCATTGCACGGTCAACCATTTTATTCCACTCACGTCTGTTATCATAAAATACTCTCTCTGCATTATGAACAGTTGCAAGCATCTCATGTGCGTTATAGTTTGTAAAGCTGAAGCCTGTTCCTGTTCCCTCATACTCATTATATGGCTGTACAGTATCCTTCAGTCCACCCGTTTCACGGACGATCGGAAGTGTTCCGTAACGAAGGCTCATAAGCTGACTGAGACCGCACGGCTCAAACAGAGATGGCATAAGGAATGCATCTGACGCAGCATAAATACGATGTGACATCGGCTCATCATAATAAATCTGTGCAGATACTTTGCCATGATATTTCCAGTCAAAATGACGGAACATATTTTCGTAGCGTTCCTCACCTGTTCCAAGAACAACAAGCTGTACAGCATCCTGGCAGAGTTCATCCATCACATATGCAATCAGGTCAAATCCCTTCTGATCGGTCAGACGGGATACAATACCGATCATCATTACATTTGGATCCTCGTCAAGTCCGAGATCTCTCTGAAGCTGGATCTTGTTTTTGACTTTTTCTTTACGGAAATCCTTCGCATTATATTTCTGAGTAATATAATTGTCTGTCTCCGGATTAAAGACATCATAATCAATTCCGTTGACAATACCACGAAGATCATGTGATCTCGCACAAAGCAGCCCATCCAGGCGTTCTCCGTAAAATGGTGTCTTGATCTCCTCTGCATAAGTATTGCTGACAGTAGTTACCGCATCTGCAAAAACAATACCACCCTTTAAAAAGTTTGCGTCTTCGTAAGCTTCAAGCTTATCCGGTGCAAAATAATAATCTGAAAGGCCGGTAATTCCCTGTACGGTCTTTACATCCCATACACCCTGGAATTTGAGATTATGAATTGTCATAACTGTCTTGATTCCCCAGAAAAATTCATTCTGCTGGAAAGAATCATGCAGATATACCGGTACAAGACCAGTCTGCCAGTCATGACAGTGAATGACATCCGGGCGGAAATTGATCACCGGAAGTACAGACAGAACTGCTTTGGAGAAAAATGCAAACTTCTCAAGATCCCACGGTGCACTGTCGTATGGTCTCGGTCCGCTGAAATAATATTCATTATCAATGAAGTAAAACTGGATTCCCTCATACTCCATATGCATAATTCCCACATAACAGTTCTTATAGCCCAGATCCATATAAAAATGGGTGATGTATTCCATTTTATCCTTCCATTCCTGTTTCATACAGGCATATTTCGGCAGGATAACACGTACATCAAAATAACGCTTGTCAAAACATTTCGGAAGCGCTCCTGCTACATCGGCAAGTCCTCCTGTTTTAATAAATGGCACTGCCTCTGATGTTGCAAATAAAATATTTTTCATCTGTAATGGCCCTCCTTGCATCCGTTTCTATCGAAGCTGTACAGATATAGCTATTCTAAAACGGTTTTTTTGTTTATTATACCCTAAAACAGGCTTATTGGAAAGAGCGATTTTTATATTCCAGCCGAATCTTATCTGCAATCAGTGCAATAAACTCTGAATTGGTCGGTTTTCCCTTTCCTGTGCTTACAGTATAACCAAAAAGAGCATCTATCGTGTCCATTTTACCGCGGCTCCACGCTACCTCGATCGCATGACGGATAGCGCGTTCTACGCGACTTGGCGTTGTCTGATGTTTCTTTGCAATTGTCGGATACAGAACTTTTGTAATAGAATTCAGCATCTCGATGTCATTGACAGACAGGATGATCGCATCCCTTAAGTACTGATAACCTTTGATATGTGCCGGAACACCGATCTCATGGATGATGTTTGTAACATCTGTTTCGAGATTTCTTTTGCCATAAGATGCAGCATCCTCTTTTGCCATACTCTGATGTACATTTTCTCTTACCCTGCGGTCACCGCTTCTTCTCAGGTTCTTGATCCTGTTCAGGAGTACCTGATTGTCAAAAGGCTTCAGCATATAGTACTCAGCTCCCAGATTAAAAGCATCTTCCGTGATACGCTCCTGTCCCACCGCTGATACTACAATGAATGCCGGTGTCTTTTTCAGCATATGATCATGATTGCAGTTTTCCATTACCGTCAGACCGTCCATCTTTGGCATGATAATATCCAAAATGACAACATCCGGTTCTCTTTCCTTTATGATATTACAGATTTCTTCTCCATTATGTGCTTTTCCTACCAATGTGAGGTCTTTATCTTCTTCGATCATTCGACCAAGTATCTCTACCATTTTTTCGTTATCATCTGCAATTGCTACATTCAATTTTTCCATGAGGTCATTTCCTCCTAACCTGCGACCATCTGACTCTGCTCATCAAAGTTTTTTATTTACTGACAGGACATATTATAGTTTAAACTTCCCTGCGAAATCAAGCCGAAACAGGGAGAAACACCTAACTTTCGTTCACTTAAAATCTACCTGTTTCGACCTTTCTGCCCAACATAAATCTTTAATTTTTATTTTTCTACGGCATTTTTTTCGCTCTCCAGCATGGTCTCTGCAAATATTCCATAACCACTTGTAGAATCCTGTACAAACACATGAGTAACTGCACCTGCAAACTTTCCATTCTGGATCACAGGGCTTCCACTCATGCCCTGCACAATTCCGCCTGTTTTTTCAATCAGTTTCTGATCTGTGACACGAATCACAAAACTTTTATTTGTATCTTCATGATTCAGGTCAATTTTTGTAATTTCTGCATCGTATGCTTCCACTTTTCCATCTACACAGCACAGAATCTGTGCCGCTCCCGTTTCCAGTTCCTGTTTATATGCAGCTGTCATTTTCATCAGAGTTATTTTTTCTGTCGAACCTGTAAAATTTCCGTAGATTCCATTCTCACTGTTTCTCTGTATCGTACCCAGCACACGATCTGTATCGTATCGGATCAGTCCCGCCAGTTCTCCGGGATTTCCGCTGCTGCCTTTCTGTACTCCCAGAATTTCTGCCTGATACAATGCACCTGTATTTATTTTCAGAAGTTTTCCTGTATCTATATCGCTGATTCCATGTCCCAATGCTCCGTATCTGCCGCTGTCATCCACAAAAGTAATCGTTCCGATTCCCTGGGTATTGTCTCTCACCCATATTCCCAGCTTATACGAGCCCTGTATATCTTTTACCGGTGTGATGCTGAGAGGAACAATTTCATCATTTCTCACTACTTTCAGTTCAACTTCCCCCCCGTCAAGTGTTCTGAGATCTTCCATCAGTTCTTTTTTTGAACGAATCTTCTGTGAACCAAATGCCACTATATAATCTCCCGGTTTTACTATATCTTTTGCCGGTTCTTTTGAAGTTCCATCCTCCGAAAGGATTTCGCCTGTATCTATTATCAATATTCCATCCGTTTCCATATAGATTCCCACAGTATTTCCACTCACATAGACTGACCTGCTTTCGGATGGTGTGATCTTGATCTCTTTAAACGGGATCAGCCCCAGAATCCTGCAGCAAAGAGTATAGCTTTTATCTCCGGAAACCGGTACTGCATCATCAAAGGTCAGAAACGGATGCTCCAGAACTTTTTGAACCTGTCCTTCCTGTCCTTCTTCTACATGAATCTCATCCGGAATTCTTCTGTCCAGATATCGATATCCCAGACACAGTATTACCAGCAGATCAAATATCAGACACCACAGAATCCATTTTCTATACTGTCTTTTTGCATTCACTCTGTCACATCCTTTCTTTTGTATTGCAAAACATTCGTTGCCTCACTGCAAAAAAAGAGAGGCGATCTCTTACAGATCTTCCTCTCTTATTATGCTGTGATTTATTTTATTTAACTCTTGTATTTTTATGTACCTGTGCCAATTCTTTCATTTCTTTTGCATTCTGAAAAACGGCCTGTGTTATTTCTGCACCGCCAAGCAGTCGGGCAAGTTCCCGCACAGAATCTTCTCCTTCAAGCGGATGGATCTCTGTAATCGTTGCCGTACCTCTCTGGTGCTTTTCGATTTCAAAATGTGTATCTGCCATCGCAGCTATCTGCGGCAGATGTGTAATACATATCACCTGATGATGTCTTCCGATCACTGCCATTTTTTCGGATACTTTCTGTGCAGTCCGTCCACTGATTCCTGTATCAATTTCATCAAAGATCAAGGTCTCTATCTGATCTCTGTCTGCAAGAATTGCTTTGAGTGCAAGCATGATCCTGGAAAGTTCACCGCCTGACACGATCCTTCCAAGCGGCTTCACAGATTCCCCTGGGTTTGTTGAGATTTCATATTCAACCTCATCAAAACCACCTGCTGTATATTCTTCTTTTCGTTTAAAATCAATTCGAAACTGTACATCCAGAAAATTCAGATCTTTCAGACCCTCAATAATCTTCTCTGTAAGAGTTTTACTGTATTTTTTCCTGATTTCTGAAAGAGCATACGAAACTTCTTCCAATTTTTTTTGTGTTTTTTCCAGATTTTCTTTTGCACTCCGGAAATGTTCTTCATATCTGTCAAGATCTTCCAGTTTCTGTTTCTGATGTTCTCCATATTTCTGGATTTCTTCTATACTCTGACCATATTTTGCCTTTAAGTTATTGATGAGATCCAGCCTTTTTTCTGTTTCAAAAAAGGTTTCATCATCAAAATTCAGATCTTCCACATAAGAAGCAACTTCTCTGTTAAAATCGTTCAGAAGGCTGTCTACTTCCTGAAGCATACCTGACATGCTTTCAAGCTCACTGTCAAACTCTGTCACTCTCGTCAGTTCTCTTACAGCCATTCCAACAGCGTCTCCCGCACCTTTGGCAGAATCATACCCTGTCAGATCACGGACACTCTGAAGTGTTTCAAGGATTTTTTTGCCATTGTTCAGCTTACGGTAAAGTCCCTCAAGTTCCTCGTCTTCGCCTGGACGAAGCTGTGCTGCTTCAATCTCACTGATCTCAAATTCCAGAAATGCCCTCTCGCGATTTCGCTGCTCCTCATCTGTATCCAACGCCTTGAGTTCCTGCATGCATTTGCGATACTCTCTGTAAACTTCATGAACCCTGGCACTTGCCGGATAAATTTGGTCCTTTCCGTATGCGTCCAGAATCTCAAGCTGTTTATCCTGATATAAAAGTGACTGATGTTCATGCTGCCCGTGAATATCCAGAAGACCGGAAGCCACAACCTTCATCTGACCCACCGTACAGGTTTCGCCATTGATCTTGCTGATGCTTCTTCCATCCATGATCTTGCGGGTGAGAAGAATCTGTCCATTCTCCAGTTCCACCCCGATCTCCTTGAAAGTCTCCTCCAGGCGAGGATTTTCTACCTGAAACAGCAGTTCCACAAGTGCATAGGATGCCCCTGCACGAATCATGTCTCTGGTACTTCTTCCCCCCAGTATCAGCTGCATGGAGCCCAGAAGAATAGACTTACCAGCTCCTGTTTCACCGGTAAGGATGTTAAGTCCCGGTCCAAATTCCACTTCAATATCTTCAATCAGTGCAAGATTCTTCACATGAAGATGTATCAACATAATTTTAAGATTCCTTTCAGCTTCTTTGCCGCAGTCTGTGCCTGTTCTCCATCCCGTGCCACACACATCACAGTATCATCCCCTGCTATGCTTCCCAGGATTTCTTTCCATCTCAGTGCATCCAGAGCTGCCGCCACACCCATTGCCATTCCCGGAACAGTTCTGATCACGATCATATTCTGACCTACATCAATCGATGTAAGTGCATCATGAAGCACCCTTGTATATTTGTCATTCAGTTCTGATGAATGCTCTGAGAGGATCGCATAATGCGATTTTCCGTCTTTTCCTGCAACTTTTGTCATATTGAGTGCACGGATATCTCTGGAAACGGTAGCCTGAGTTACTTTAAACCCGGCTTCATTTAGCCGTGCTGCCAGTTCCTCCTGTGTATCAATATCATACTGACGAATCAGTTCTATTATTTTTTCATGTCTCGCTACCTTCACATTTTACCTCCATTACACTAACTGTCGCGCATTTTCTGGCGAAGCACTTCAACAAAACTCAAATGATTTAGTTTCAGAATCTTTGTATTCACTGATGCTTTCTGTATCACGATCCTGTCTCCCGTTATCATAGGGATCGTCGTATCTCCATCAAAGGAAGCTACACCATATTCCTGAATCTGTCTTCTTCCCTCACCGATTTCTACTGTGATCACATCCTCCGCCGGAAAAATAATACTTCTCGTATTCAACGTATGCGGTGCGATCGGCGTCATCAGTGTCATTGATCCATTCGGTGCTACAATAGGTCCTCCACAGGAAAGACTGTATCCTGTAGAACCTGTAGGTGTTGAAATAATGATACCATCTGCATTATAGGAATTCAGGTACACATCATTAACATAGTTTTTGAAACGTACTACACGAAGGTGCCCGTCTCTTCCGATCACTATATCGTTAAGAGCCACATCCCTGCCAATGATCTTACCATTTCTCCAGACAGTTCCCGTAAGCATCATTCTCTCTTCAATCTCATAATCGTCATTCTTGAGCTTATCGAGTGCCGTATATACGGACTGCTTATCCACCTCTGCAAGAAACCCCAGTGTTCCAAGATTGATTCCCAGCATGGGGATCTCCCTGTGAACAACATCCCTCGCAGCCTGCAGAAGTGTGCCATCACCGCCAAGAACCAGAATACACTGCGTATCTTCCGGTATCAGATCCGGATTGGTGTAATGATATGCCCCTTCACTCTTACGTTCAATTTGCTGCACCTTGCAGCGGCAGCCTTTTTTACGCAGATATTCTACAATCTGACCTGTAAATTCAAGGTTTTTATCTTTATCACTGTTTGTGATGATATAAAATTTGTCCATTCTCCTGTTCTGCTTTCCCTGACTAATCGAGCTGGCCATGTGCTTCCTGCACTACTGTTTCCGGAGATATTTCCAGTGCAGATTCACATATCATGCCTTCCGGTTTCTTCCTGAGATGAAGCAGATATTCAATATTTCCTTCCGGACCTTTGATTGGTGAGAATGAGAGATGATTTGGCTCAAGTGCAATTGACATTGCAAAAGCCATTACTTTCTCAATAACTTCAAGATGTACTGCCGGATCACGGACCACACCCTTTTTACCAACCTTTTCCCTTCCTGCCTCAAACTGTGGTTTGATCAGACAGACAATCTCTCCGTCTTCTGTCAGAAGGTTTCGTACCGGAAGCAGCACCTTCGTCAATGAAATAAACGAAACATCAATAGAAGAAAACTGTGGTGCCTCCTGGATGTCCTCCGGAACCACGTAACGGATATTTGTTTTTTCCATGCAGACAACTCTCGGATCGTTGCGAAGTCCCCAGTCAAGCTGTCCATAACCAACATCAACCGAATAAACTTTCACCGCACCGTTCTGAAGCATGCAGTCTGTAAATCCCCCTGTGGAAGCACCTACATCCATACATACTTTTCCGTCCAGGGAAACATCAAAATTATTCATAGCTTTTTCCAGTTTCAGTCCCCCTCGGCTTACATATGGAAGCGTATTTCCACGAACCTCTATCTTTACCGTTTCCTGAAACATGGTTCCTGCTTTATCTTCTTTCTGTCCGTTTACATATACATCTCCGGACATGATATATGCTTTTGCTTTTTCTCTGGAAGGTGCCAGCGCACGTTCAACCATCAAAAGATCCAGTCTTTTTTTCATTCCTGCTCCTCATATTCCTCTATTGCATCAAAGATATCCTGTTCTGACAGCCCGATCTTTGCCCTCAGACTACGGATTTCTCCATGCTCTACAAAACGATTCCAGATAGCGATCGGAAGTACGCGTACTTCCGGGTGACACGCTTCCATATAAGCCGCCACATGTTCGCCAAATCCACCGTTTTTGACATTTTCTTCTACAGTTACGATTAATTTATGATCCCTGGAAAGTTTATCCAAAAGTTCTGTATCCAGCGGTTTGACAAATCTTGCATTGACAAATGTAGGATTTTTACCGTGTTCTTTCAGTTTCTGACAAACCTGCTCGCATACTTCTGTCATACTTCCGACAGAGATGACTGCCAGTTTCTCACCTCTTCGAATCACTTCACTCCTGCCATACTGGATCGGACTGTCAAATTCCTTAAGTCCCTGATATGCACTGCCTTTCGGGTAACGAATCGCACATGGACCTCCGAGGCAAAGTGCAAATTCCAGCATTTTCTGCAGTTCCTCCTGATTCTTCGGTGCCATCACTGTCATATTTGGCATCATGGTCAGATATGACAGATCAAAGCAGCCCTGATGTGTTTCTCCATCAGCCCCGACAAGACCGGCACGGTCAATTGCAAAGATGACATGAAGATTCTGCATACAGACATCATGCATCATCTGATCTACTGCTCTCTGTAAAAACGAGGAATAAATTGCCACAACCGGTATCATCCCGCCAAGTGCCAGACCGGCAGCAAAAGAAACTGCATGTTCCTCTGCGATTCCGACATCAAACAGACGATCCGGAAACTGCTTTTCAAATTCCACAAGTCCGGTTCCCTCTTTCATCGCCGCAGTAATTCCAACCAGTTTCCTGTTTTCTTTTCCGAGATGTACCATTGTCCTGGCAAAGACATCTGTGTAAGTCGGCACTTTCTTTGATGACAACTGCTTTCCTGTCGCAATATCAAACGGACCTGTTCCGTGAAACTGATCCGGATGTTTTCTTGCCGGTTCATACCCCCGCCCTTTTTCTGTGAGAACATGTACGATCACCGGGCCTTCCACTCTCTTCGCTTCATTAAAAAGTCTCATCATCTGACGCATATCATGTCCGTCTACCGGGCCAAGATAGGTGATCCCCATATTCTCAAACAGCATTCCAGGAATAATAAGCTGCTTGATACTGCTCTTGGTTTTGCGCATCGTATCTACCAGTGTGGTTCCCACTCTCGGTATTTTTTTGAGATTTTTTGTCACATTGATCTTCATTCCTGTATAAGATTCTGCTGTGCGAAGCGCACTCAGATAAGAAGACATTCCACCAACATTTTTGGAAATAGACATATTATTATCATTCAGGACAATAATAAAATTCGTCTTGAGCTCTGCTGCATTATTCAGTGCCTCATATGCCATTCCACCGGTAAGTGCACCATCTCCTATCACAGAAACCACTCGATAATTCTGCCCCTGCAGATCTCTCGCTCTCACATATCCCAGCCCTGCAGAGATGGAATTTGAACTGTGTCCTGCATCAAACGCATCGCAGTCGCTCTCACTTCTCTTGGGGAATCCGCTCATTCCTCCTTCTTTGCGAAGCTTCCTGAACCCTTCTTTTCTGCCGGTAAGGATCTTGTGTGTATATGCCTGATGTCCGACATCCCATATGATCTTATCCTGCGGCAGTTCCAGTACATTATGGAGAGCCAGTGTCAGTTCTACCGCCCCAAGGTTGGATGCCAGATGGCCTCCTGTCTGACTTACCGATGTGACCAGAAACTGTCTGATCTCATCAGCAAGCTGTGGAAAATCTGCTAAAGCTATTTTGTGTATATCATTTGGCTTATTGATCTTTTCCAACATCATCCTTCGTATCCCTCTTTCATTTTCTGCGGCTGGCCATCTCCATGATCAGCTCCGTCAGAAATTTATTTTTGTTGCTCAGGCTGTTCAGAACGGTTTCTGCCTGTTCTGACAGTTTGTGAACCTGTTCTGATGCCTTATCCACACCAAACAGTGTTACATAAGTAACCTTGTTGTTTTTTTCATCACTGTGCACCGGTTTGCCAAGTTCCTGACTTGTGCTGATGACATCCAGAATATCATCCTGAATCTGAAATGCCAGTCCGATAGCAGAGGCAGCCTTCTCGATCTGAACAGTCTGCTCCTCATTCGCACCACCCAGAACAGCACCAGTCATCATAGAAGCCTCGATCAGTGCCGAAGTCTTGTGTTCATAGATATAATCCAGCATCTCTCTGGATATCTGTTTGCCGTCATTCTCCACATCCACACTCTGACCGCCAAGCATTCCAAAAATTCCTGTCTTTTCTGACATAATCTTAAGTGCACGGATCACCCTGTCCGGATCAGAAGTCATCTCAAATGCCCTGAACATCGTTTCATATGCGTAATTAAGCAGACTTACCCCACTCAGGACTCCCATGGCTTCACCATAAACTTTGTGTGTAGTCAGACGACCTCTCCGGTAATCATCATTATCAATCGCCGGAAGATCATCATGGATCAGCGAATGGGTATGGATCATCTCGATTCCTGCCATAAAAGGTTCTGCAAGACGCTCATCCTTTCCAAACATCCGGAATGTCTCCAGAAGAAGGATCGGTCTTAATCTTTTGCCCCCGGCACGCATGCTGTAATTCATCGCCTCAGCCATTGTTTTTGCAAATCCGGATTCTTCCGGGAGCCATCTGGATATCACATCCTCCGCATGCGCTGTTCTTATCTGCAATTCTTCTTTAAAATTCTCGTAATGTTCCATCCTCATCCATCTGGAGCATTTTCTTTTCTACTGTATCCAGCTTATCGCTGCAGTATTTGAGAAGCTCCATTCCTTCTTTATAAAAACGAAAAGAATCCTCCAGGGATGTCTGGCTGTCTTCAAGCTTCACAGCCAGAGCATCCAATTCCTGAAAGACTTCTTCTATTGTCTTTGCTTCTGTTATTTCTGTCATTCTTTCCTCCTGCTGTCAAAAACACCATCTTCTGGCAGGACTTCTGAAATCTCAGCCCGGATGATACCATCTGCTACAGCAATTTCCACTCTGTCCCCCGGCTCAACCTGAGAAACTGAAACAATGCCTCTGCCACTTTTATCTGAAACAAAAGAATAACCCTGGTTCATTTTGGACAGCGGTGATAATCCCTGATATCTTTCCAGATAAAGCTCCAGTCTGTGTCTGTACTGACGGATTTTGGCATCCATGGCCCGTCTCAGTATCTCATCAAAATCTGTCAGCATCTGCCGTTTGTCACGAAGACGGCTCTCGGGACTTAAATACCGAAGGCGCATCTGATATTGTCCAAGCCTTACCCTCTGAATCTCCAGTTTATCCCGCAGAACACGCTGAAAACGTTCCTTATAACCGCCAAGTGCATGCAGCACCTGCACAAAATCATCAACTGCAAGTTCAGCAGCTGCGGATGGTGTCGGTGCACGCAGATCAGCAGCAAAGTCTGCAATCGTAAAATCCGTCTCATGTCCAACTGCAGATATAACCGGGGTTCGGCACTCAAAGATTGCCCTCGCAACCTTCTCCTCATTGAATGCCCAGAGATCCTCTATCGAACCGCCGCCGCGTCCTACAATAATTGTATCCACACCTGCCGCATCAAGCATGCGGATTCCCTTCACAATACTGTCTGCTGCACCCTCTCCCTGGACCAGTGCCGGATACAGAATGATCTGCAGATATGGATTTCTTCGCAGAGAAATATTTCGGATATCCTGCACTGCCGCACCTGTAGGTGCGGTCACAACACCAAGTCTGCGTATAAAACGGGGAATTGGCTGCTTATATTCCGGAGCAAACATCCCCATTTCTTCCAGTTCTGCCTTTAGTGCCAGAAATCTCTCATAAAGTGCACCAGCACCCTCCAGAGTGATCTCTCTTGCATACATCTGATAGCGTCCATCTCTCTCATAAACATCAACAGCACCGCCTACTACCACACGGTCTCCATCCTTCATACGAAAGGCAAGGCCTCTGCGTTGTCCTGCAAACATCACGCAGGAAAGCACTCCTGTCTCATCTTTAAGTGAAAAATAAATATGTCCGCTTGTATGATATTTGCAGTTTGAGACTTCTCCTTTGACGTACAGCTTCTTCAGAACATAATCCTGTATAAACATGTTTTTGACATAGCGGTTAACCTGTCCTACAGAATAAATTGTTTTCATTTAATTAGAGCTTTCTTCTGATTTCTGAGCTTCCTTCTTTGATGAACGGATGATGATCTTGGCCTGATGAGCAGGACGACGTTTCTTAGGTGTCTCACCGGAATCTTTCCTGCCGCTTGCGATCTTGCCAAGAATTCCATTTACAAAAGAACCGGAATCCTCGCCGCCAAACATTTTTGCCAGTTCTACCGCCTCATTGATCGCAACACCGACCGGAACGTCCTCATCAAATTTCATCTCATATACTGCCAGGCGAAGCGCAGTCAGGTCTACTCTGTTCATACGGGTAGTCTTCCATCCATGACTGTAATCATTCAGAATCTGATCGATTTCTTCCAGATGCTCCAGAATATGCTGGTATTTTTCCTGCATTGCTTCCTGATCTTTATCCTCCAGTTCTCCAAGTGTTTCAAAATACATGGATACCTGGTCTGACATTTCGTCTTCTGAATTAAACTGTGTCATAAACAGCAGTTTAAAAATATGTTCTCTCTGTTCGCTTCTTCGCATTTTTCCTCCTAAGCCACTGTCCCAAGCCGGGACTTTTATAAAGAAAAAAGGAAAGAGTTACTTTCCTTTTTCGTTTTCCATATCAACGCCTGCAATGCGGATATTTACATCTGCCACTTCCAGGCCGGTCATGTTTTCAATGGACGATTTCACCTTTTCCTGAACTTTCTTGCTGACTGCAAGAATATTCTTGCCGAACTCGATATTCAGTGTCAGGTCTACAGTAACAACTCCTTCAAGGACTGTCACCTTGACTCCCTTGGAAAGATTCTTCACTCCGAGTTTGCTTACCAGCTCGTTGGTGATATTCCCTTCCATGGATGCAACTCCGTCAACTTCTGTAGCTGCCAGCCCTGCGATGACTGTTACAACTTCATCAGCAATCTGTACTTCGCCGATTCCCCCTACATCCTGTAATTTATAGGTTGTTCTTTTTTCTGCCATTCCAACTCCTCCTACGGACTCCGAATCTAAATTTACATAGGTTTAGTATATCAAATCTGTGCAAAAAATAAAAGGTTTATTTACTGAATTCTGTCAGTACCAGATCCGGATTACGGTCTTCTGTCATACCAACACTCCATGCATTGACAAACAGAAGAAGCGGATTGCCTTTAAGGTCTGTAACTTTCTTCATATCAGAGGTTCCGGCAATCTTCGCCACATCAACTTCTTCCTTGTTTGCAATCCAGCGGATATGCTCATATGGAAGATTTTCCAGACGGATCTCAACATTATACTCATTTTCCAGACGGTATTTGAGGACATCAAACTGCAGAACACCTACAACACCCACGATAATTTCTTCCATACCTGTATTAAATTCCTGGAAAATCTGAATTGCACCTTCCTGGGCGATCTGATTGATACCTTTGACAAACTGTTTACGCTTCATAGTATCAAGCTGACGCACACGGGCAAAATGCTCCGGTGCAAATGTCGGGATTCCTTCAAATGCAAACTTACGTCCCGGTGCACAGATCGTATCACCAATGGAGAAAATACCCGGGTCAAAAACTCCTATGATATCCCCGGCATATGCTTCATCTACCACATGACGGGATTCCGCCATCATCTGCTGCGGCTGAAGAAGACGCATTTTCTTTTCACCCTGGACATGATAAACTTCCTGGGATGCATCGAATTTACCGGAACAGATACGCATGAATGCGATTCTGTCTCGATGTGCCTTGTTCATATTCGCCTGAATCTTAAACACAAATGCAGAGAAATCATCAGACATCGGATCGATCTCTCCCTCATTTGATTTTCTGGAAAGAGGAGAGGTAGTCATCTTGAGGAAATGCTCAAGGAATGTCTCCACACCAAAGTTTGTAAGAGCTGAACCAAAAAATACCGGTGTCATGTTTCCCTTGCTTACCTGTTCCTGGTCAAACTCTACAGCAGCTCCATCCAGAAGTTCGATCTCATCCATAAGCTGTTCTCTCTGATCCGGATCTACAATAGCATCAAGACGCTCATCATCAATATCTATTTCCTCGATCACACCCTCCTTGGTTCCCTTCTGAGTATCTGAGAAAGTCAGGACTTTATGTGTATTTCTGTCATAAACTCCACGGAATTTTTTACCGGAACCAATCGGCCAGTTGATCGGACAGGTTGCGATTCCAAGTTCTTTTTCTATTTCATCCAGAAGATCAAACGTATCATTTGCATCTCTGTCCATCTTATTGATAAAAGTAAAGATAGGAATATGTCTCATAACACAGACCTTAAACAGCTTTCTTGTCTGTGCCTCGACACCTTTGCTTCCGTCAATGACCATGACTGCGGAATCCGCTGCCATCAGTGTACGGTAGGTATCCTCTGAGAAATCCTGATGGCCTGGTGTATCCAGAATATTGATACAATATCCATCATAGTGAAACTGTAATACTGAAGAGGTTACTGAAATACCTCTTTCTTTTTCTATTTCCATCCAGTCAGATACTGCATGGCGGGCAGTTGCCTTACCTTTTACACTACCAGCCAGGTTGATTGCACCTCCATACAGCAGAAATTTCTCTGTCAGAGTTGTCTTACCGGCATCCGGGTGAGAGATAATGGCAAAAGTTCTTCTTTTTTCTATTTCTTTCGCATACTTAGACAC
>CAKRTP010000007.1 GCA_934402155.1 uncultured Blautia sp.
TAGTTTCTCTTAAGATCAGTTACAGAAACCTGCATAATATGATTCCAAAGAGCCATGTATCCCGGTTTTCCCTGCTGTAACTGATGTGTTGCCTCAAGTGCCTCATTACGGTATTCCTCATCTTCTTTGGATTTGCCGCTTGCACATGGATAAATTTCTTCCAGTTCGCTGATTGTAAACGGTGCTTCTTCCGGGTATTCTCCCTGATAACTGTCATCGAAATAAACCAGTTCCGGTTTGCGATGCTTCAATTCTGTAATGATCAGCCCCATCTGAAGACCCCAGTCGCCAAGATGTACGTCACCAACCACTTTGTGTCCGACATATCTTCCAATACGTTTGATGCTCTCCCCGATAATCGCAGAACGCAGATGTCCTACATGAAGAGGTTTCGCTACGTTTGGTCCGCCATAGTCAATGATGATCGTTTTTGGTGTTTCTGCTGTCTTTACAGAATATTTCGGATCTGCTTCCATTTCCCTGAGATATTCTGCGAGAAATTCTTCTTTGACTCTGAGATTGATAAATCCTGGTTTTACTACTTCTGCCATAGAAAAAATCTTGCTGTCTTTCAGATAAACAACTACATCATCTGCGATCATAAACGGAGCTTTCTTATAAGCCTTGGCTCCTGCCATCGCACCGTTGCACTGATACTCACATAAATCAGGACGATTGGAAACAGTAACTTTTCCATATTCCGGATCATATCCGGCTTTTTCAAAAGCAGAAGCAAGTTCTTCTGCCATTAATTCCATAAGTTTTTTCATATCATTCTCCTTATTTTATGGTAACTTTTTTTGAGCAGGCAACTGCAAGCGCTCCATGTCCGATATGACAGGCAACACTTAAAGACAATGGATCCATATGAATGTCCGCTCCCGGGAAAACAGCCTGCACTTCTTCTTTGAATTCTTCTGCTTCTTCTTTGTTTCCGGTATATGCCATCTGCAGACACATTTCTCCAGCTTCCACATATTTTTCGAAACGGCCTTCCCAGTCTTCTCTCATTGCCTTGAGCATAACTTTCTTTGCCTGTTTCTTACCTCTTACTTTCGCGTACGCATCCAGCTTCTCACCCTGAATCTGAAGAACCGGCTTTAAGTTAAGAACTGTTCCGATCGCTGCCGCAGCCGGAGTGATTCTTCCGCCTTTTTTGAGATATTTAAGAGTCTCCAGCGTGATATAAATGCTGGATTCCATCTTTTCTTCTTCCAGTTTCTCCCTGATCTCGGCTGCTGTTCTGCCCGCCTCGCGCAATGCCAGCGCGTCCAGCACAGACTGCCGCTGTGTAACAGAAATTCTCTGATTATCGACAACCTGTACTCTGCCGTCATAATCTCTCGCCAGTGCCATTGCCGTCTCACAGGATGCACTCAGACCGCTGGACATCGGAATGTGTACCACTTCGTCATACTCCTTCAAAAGATTGTCCCAAAGACCGCACACCTCTGCCGGGCTTGGCTGTGAAGTAGAAATCGCCTCATCATTCTTGAGTTTCTCATAAAACTCTTCCTGTGTAAGCGTAATTCCTTCGAGATACATGACATCATTAATATAAAAAGGCATCGGCAAAACAGAAATTCCAAGTTTTCTTCCTTCTTCCTGTGTAATGCCACTGTTACTGTCGGTTACAATCGCAATTTTCCCCATGCTGCATCTCCTCATGTATTCTTTGCTTTCATATATCAAACTCAATTTATACCTGACTCGTAACTGTTTCGTATTCTTCCGGGACACCACCCGCCAAACAGTTTATTTGAATCATTGCATACTATTTATAGTTTAACACATCTCAATCTGTATCTCAATTAAAAATATAAAAGCTGTATATTTTTTACATTTTAGATAAAAAATCCCCCACAGTTCTTCTGAACCATGGAGGATTTTTTATCTTTTATTCACTTCTCAACGCATCAATTGGATTCAGATCTGCAGCCTTGACTGAAGGAAGCAGTCCAAAAACAACACCAATCAGCATAGAAAATACAACTGAACCAATGATCGCAGGAATACTGATCGCAGTCGGTACTCCAGAAATCTTTGATACCACCTTTGACAGTATGATTCCTACGATAACACCGATCACACCACCAATACTGGTCAGCATTGCTGCTTCTGTCAGAAACTGATACAAAATAACCTTTTTTCTGGCTCCAATTGCTTTTTTCAGACCAATCTCGCTCGTTCTCTCCGTGACAGATACCAGCATAATATTCATAACTCCAATACCACCTACAAGCAGGGAAATACTTGCGATCCATATCAGCTGTGTATTGGTACTTTCACTGAGTTTCTGCATATTTCTTACCTGCTGCATAATATCGTCTGCCTTGTATTTGAACTTTGAAGAATTTGTGCTGATCCCTTCATTCATGATTTCTGCCGCCGCATTTCCCGCAGAACTCATATTATCTGTAGAATCCGCACGGATTACTGCATTCTGTGGTTCATCAAATTTAAACACAGTCGGCCAGCAGGTTTCCGGAATCATGACCGTTCCCATCATCGTCTGATAATATTCATTGAATTCATCAATACTTTTAATTGTCGGAAGATAGTTATCACTCTGCTGAACAACGCCAACAACCGTGAATGGTTCTGAGCCAAGCTCTATTGTTTTGCCTACAGGATTCTCTCCCGCGAACAGGTTCTCTGCCGCATTCTCATCAACCAGAGCAACTTTTCTCATCTCGCTGAGGTCTTTCTGAACAAAACCTCTTCCTGCTCTGACCATATATCCGCAGGTTTCCAGATAGCACATATCAATTCCATAGATACTTCCTCCCTGGAAGCTTACATTCTGGTAATACACATTACTTGCATAGGAACGATTATAGAAAAAAGTTGCCCCTTCTACATTGTCAAGTTCTCGAACATCCTCTTTCTGCTCGTCTGAAAGAAGCGGCGGCTGGGTACTACCTCCCACCCCATACTCAGAATCGTATGCATTATCACCATAATTGAGTGTAATAGAAACCGTGTTGTTACCTGCACCGATCAGATCTTCCTTTATCTGTTCGTTTGTTCCCTTCAGCGTCGAAACAATCGCAATAATGGAGGCAATACCAATAATGATACCAAGCATTGTCAGAAAGGAACGCATCTTATGAGACCAGATTCCCTGAATGGATATTCTGATATTTTCAAGCATAAACTCCCACCTTCCTAGTATCCATACATTTCACTTGATGAAACCTCTTTTGTTTTTGCTCCATCCCTGATATCGTCACCATAAGGAAATGCGATCTTATCTTCCCTGGTAATTCCACCTGTTACCAGAACACTGTACCCGCTGTTAACATTTCCGCCAACTTTCAGAATCTGCTTCTTCAAGACACCATTATCATCCTTATACACATAGCTGATTCCGTTTTCAGTTCGGACAAATGCTCTGTCCAGAACAATTCCATTGCTGACAACATTTCCTGCCAGCATAACCGTGAGCCAGTCATCATCAGAAACTTTTACTGAACTGTCCTCAATGGTAGCCGTATATTCATAATAAGATGCATTCGGATTCCCACTTCCATAATAAGACGAAGAATCGCTGGAAACCGGATATTCTGAAACATAAGCTACTTTTGCATTAAAATCCCCATTGGATGTAGAACATTTTAATTCTGTTCCTTCCTGCACCTGATCCAGCATCAGTTCACTTACTGTCCCTCTGACATAATATCCCTCTTTACTTTTTACGGACATAAAAGTGCCTCCATCAGAAGAAACTGTTGCTGAATCTCCAACTTTTGCCACTATTCCATCCAGTTTACTATATATCGTTTCTTTTTTGACTTTCTTTTCCAGTTTACGGACATTCAATTTACTTGCACGAATATCCAGTTTCAGGCTCTCGATCCTGGATTTCTGGATTTTGATTGCCTCTTCTCTGCTGATCGAGGCAGTTCCGGGATCACCACCTGCATCATTTCCCCAGTCATCCGGAATACTGTCATCCTCATACTGGTTTGCATCCGCCAGTGAATATTCTATTTCCGAATCATTATCCACACGTTTATCCAGAAGATTTCCATCAATCAGATAATAACCGATACAGGAAGCTTTTCTGTTCTGAAAATCAGCAACCTTGTCATCCTGATGAAATTCCAGCTGATACCAGTACCCGGTCTTATCTGCATCTCTTGTTCCATCTTCGTTAAACTGAGCCATTTTGTTCAGGAAAGAACCCTTTGCTGTCACATATCCCTGCTTTGAATCACAGAGAAACACAAATGGATCTTCTTCGGTACCTGTTCCCGTAATCGGCTCTGATTCATCATCAAGTACCTGCAGGAACTGAGACTCTCCATCGATCAGTGCGTCTTTATTTTCAGACGGCTCTGTATCAATTACTTTTATGTTATCTACAAAATCATCCTGTGAAACATCCGGTGTCGGAGTTACCGTCGGTGTAAGTTCCGGTGTTAACTCCGGTGTTCCTGTCGGCTCAGGAGAAGGCGTGATTTCTGTATCTCCTCCATCAATATCTCCGGAACCAAAATCCACGTCCACATCTGCATCCGCTGTTTCCTCTTCTGATGAAACCGTCTGCGGATTTGTTTCTGATACTTCACTCTCAGAAACAGTACTTTCTGTTATCGCTGCTGCCAGGATCGGATTAATAACTGCTGCCAGATACGTTCCACTCAAAGAACCATTCATAGCCAGTTCATCTCCATAACTGGTGGTGTCTGTATCAGATACCTTTGTCGAATCAGCAGTACCACTGTCCCCGTCACTTTCTTCAACCGGTCCGCCATTCTGAAGACTTGTCAGACGTTTTTGTGCCTTAACAAGTTTCTGTTCCTGCTGCTCCTGTTTTAATTTTGCGATTTTGAGTTCCATCTGAACCAAAGTCATGTCAAAAGCTATCAGTTTATCTCCTTTTTTTACCGCATCTCCTTTGGACACATATACATCTTTGACAATCATGTCTTTATCCACAGAAATGTTTTGGACTGCACTTGTCGCAATATTTCCTTCCAGACTGGTATCATCTGTATAGTACTGACTCGCCAGGCTGTCCACACTTACAACTGACACTTCACTCTGATGAGATTTTCTGTAATAAACCGCACCACCGGCAGTGCCACTTACTATCAATGTGGCAATCAGAATGCCTATGATGATTTTTTTCTTCATGGATTCACCTCTTTTTCCCTGAGTTCACCGTCACGGATCGTTACTACACGTTTTGCATGTGCTGCAATTTCCGGATCATGGGTGATCATCAGAACTGTTACCCCCTCATCATTTAATTTCTGAAAAAGCTCCATAACCTGAGCCCCCGATTTGCTGTCCAGCGCACCTGTCGGCTCATCTGCCAGAAGAAGTTTCGGGCTGTTGACAATTGCTCTGGCAATTGCTACTCTCTGCATCTGACCACCAGAAAGCTGATTCGGCTTAAAATCCACTCGATCGGCAAGTCCTACTCTCTCAAGAGCCTTAAGAGCCCTCTGCCGGCGTTCTTTCTTTGGAACCTTTGCATAGTTCAGTGGAAGTTCTACATTTGCCGCTGCCGACTGTCTGGGAAGCAGATGAAAACTCTGAAAAACAAACCCTATTTTATTAAGCCGTATGTCCGACATATCATTTTCAGTGCAGGATCCTATCTCCTGACCATCCAGAAAAAAATCCCCCTTCGTCGGCTTGTCGAGACAACCGATAATATTCATAAGCGTGGTCTTTCCCGAACCCGACGGTCCCATGATCGCCACATATTCTCCCTCTTCCATGGAAAAATTGATATCTTTCAGGACAGGAACACTCATTTTACCCTGCTGATAATCCTTATAGATTCCTTTTAATTCCAAAATCATTATTCTGCCTCCGCATCATCCTGTATCGGAACCAGATCTTCATCCGGAAGTCCGCTGTCCGTCATTTCCATACTATTGTCATCCACGGGTGCCTCATCTGTTATCTCTGTGCCGGAGTTCCAATCATCCGTCATGTCATAGCTGTCATCAATGACGGTTCCCTGATCACTCATCTCATAATCGCTCACTGACATATCATCCGAAGAATCGCCCTCATACGCAGCATTCAGATCATCCATAGCTTCTTCTGTCGGTATCTCGTCGCTATCTCCTCCCAGAATCGGCTCCATATCCACATCATCCGTCATCTCTACTGCTTCATCTCTGTTTTTCGTTGTTGCCATACCCTCTTTGAGATTTTCCGACGGATAAGCAATATAGTCATCTTTGGTAAGTCCGTCTGCAATTTCATACTCTCCGAGTTCTTCATCATACTGTCCAAGGATCACACTCCGTTTTTCAAGCTTTTCATCTTTTCCTGCGACCCATACATAAGGCTTTTCTGTGTCTGCATCTGCAATATAAAATTCACTCAGCCACAAGCCTGCTTTCTTTTCTTCCTGACCTTCATCTTTTTCTATGTAGACGTGCTGTCCTAGCATCAGTCCCTCTGAAGAATCCAGTTCCACATAAAACGGATAAGTACTGGAGGATGTCTGAGAATCGCCGCTCGCATCCATCATGCCAAAATAAGAATTACTGCTGCTGTTGCTCGTTGCGCTGTCCTTGTCGATCGTTCCCATGGTTCCTCTCCAGGTCTGACTGCTGTCCACGCGAGAACGTATTATCACAGATTCCCCCTCCACAATATTCTGAATATTAAGTTCATTGATAGTACCCTTGACTCTGTATGAACCCGTACTCAAAATTGTGATAAATGCATTACTGCTGTTTCCACTCCCTGTATCAGAATAAGAGTACATATCTGAGGATCCACTGTCATCCATACTGTCCCCATCATCCGTCGAAAGTTTGGAAGTATCGATTTTCTGAATTACTCCATCAATTGAACTCCTGACTTCTGTATTGCCAGTTGCGCTCTGCAATTTTTCAATTTCAGCCTGCTTACTCTTCTGACTGTATTCATTTTTTTTGAGATTCATCTTGTTTGTCTCGATTTCAATGGTATAAGACAGCTGATTATCCTGGGATGCCTTTTTCTTTTCATTTTCCAGCGTTTTTATCTGCTCATTCAGACTCGCTGCTTCATTTTTCAAACGGTCCAGTTCCAGTTTGGCTTCCTCCAGACTATCCTGAATACTGCTGAGATCATACTCAAATAACAACTGTCCCTTCTTGACCTGATCTCCTGTTTTTACCTGAACTTCCTTGACTGTTCTTCCGTTTTCCAGTTCGACTTCAACTGTTTCCTGAGGCTCCACAACACCTGCATATCGATTCGACATACCTGATGCCTCACCATTGATCTCACTGATCTGTGTCACATATACAACATCTCCGCTGACTTCCTGCTGGCCAAACAGACCTGCTTTCCAGCAAGCTCCCGCTGCACCGCCTCCAATTATCAGGATCCCCAAAAGGATCAGTATTCTTTTTTTCATAATATGAAGTTTCCTCCTTACAGCCCTTCGTCATCGGACATACTGACATATTTTATCTTGTTTTTTATTTCTTAGCTTATGTTACACGATTGCTGTCTTGCTTCTGTAACAGCAACTTTTATCTTACCTATCATAGCAGATTGTTTCAAAAAAATAAAGACTTCCCAAAAATCATTGAGATTTTCACATTTTTTTCACGTTTTCTCTCTAAAAGCTGAGTAAAATGTCCATTTTTTTGACTTTTGAACTTATTTTTGGTAAACTATATAAGAATATTTTTTGAAAGGAAAGATACTTATGAAGATTGCCAAAAATCTGATGTCTTTTTTTGTTTTTCTCCTTATGGTCATCTGTCTTGGCGGCTGCTACCACCTCGATAAAACCGATGTAAAAACAGTGATCAGCAATGAACTGAATCTCCTCAAGGATCTGGACTCTGACACAGCCCAGAAATATGTATCTTATAAAGAACTGTTTCCCGATGCAACGAAAGAAACGGAACTTTCCAAAGAAGTAAAAGAAGTTTTTTCACTCTTCTTTCAGGATTTTGATTATCAAATCCTTGATATTGACGTCGACAAAGATAAAAAAGAAGCCACAGCGAAGCTAAAACTCACTACCATAGATGCTCAGGCTTTAGCTTCTGATTACGCAGAAGCCTCTCTTAAATCTGCTATTTTTGAGGCTGCCGGCTCTGATTCTGCTGATACGGAAGAAGCGACAGATTCTCTGGAAGAACGTTATCTCATTCTGGATGATCTCCTGAAGCAGAACCACTATAACACTGTGGAAAAAGAATGTACCATCAAACTCACAGACAAAGGTACTTCTGAACAAAAATGGGAAATCATACGAACTCATTCTCTGGAAAATGATCTTGTCGGCGGTCTCATGACTTATCTGTCTGACAGTGATCTCATGACTCCTGAGAAAACACTGACTGTCTATTTTGATACCCTTAAAACTATGGATCTGAATCAGATGGGAAATTATCTTGGTCTTGAAAGCCTTTTGAACACTTCAGATTCCGCCAAAAATTCCATCGCTTCTGCCCTCGTTGAACAGGTACATAAGACTTTTGATTACAAGATCATCAGCTGTGATATCCAGAGCTACAAGGCTGCTGTGGATACAGAAATCACTACCTTTGACTGTACGTCTATCCTCTCCGGATATCAGAAAGATCTGGATACCTATCTTTCTTCTGCGGATGCTGTGATTGACGGTTCATCAAAAAGATATGAACATTCTCTGGAACTTCTTTTAAACAGTATCGAAAATAATACAGATACGGTTACTTCCTCTGTGACTTTCCATCTTATTAATGACGGCGCGTCCTGGAAGCTCGATGAAAATGGCTCGGCCATTGGCACTGCAATATTCGGAACCCTTAGCAAAACGCCCGTTTCTGATGAAAACAGTGATATTTCTGAAGATGAGATTCCATCTGATTCTTCTGATGATTATGATTCTGACAGCGACTCTTCTGATGTCTCCGACGATTTTGACGTTTCTGATGACAGCGACGATTTTGAAGAGACATTCTACGAAGAATGATCTTAACACTTTCATGATACAAAAAATCCCTGCCAATCTCAAAAAGACTGGCAGGGATTTTTCTTTATTCAGCTGTTTCCGGTGCTGTTTCCAGACCAAGTTCTTCAAGCTGCTGCTCACTTACTCTGCTCGGTGATTCTGTCATCAGACAGGAAGCATCTTTTACCTTCGGGAATGCAATAACATCACGAATACTGTCAACTTTTGACATCAGCATTACCAGACGGTCAAGTCCATAAGCCAGTCCTGCATGAGGCGGAACTCCGTATTTAAACGCATTCAGAAGGAATCCAAACTGCTCATAAGCAGCTTCTCTGGTGAAGCCAAGCATCTCGAACATTTTTTCCTGAATATCATTCTGATGGATTCGAACACTTCCTCCACCGATTTCATTACCATTCAGTACAATGTCATATGCTTTGGCACGGATTTTTCCAAGATCTCCACTCTCGATCAGCGGAATATCCTCATCCATCAGCATTGTGAACGGATGATGCATCGCCGTATAACGATTTTCCTCTTCATTCCACTCAAGAAGCGGGAATTCTGTAACCCATACAAAACGATATTCATTCTTATCAAGAAGCTCCATCTGTTTTGCAAGTTCTACTCGAAGAGCTCCGAGAACATCATATACAACTTTATTCTTGTCTGCTGCAAAGAGAAGCAGGTCTCCCGGTTTTCCATCCATAGCTGCAACAAGTGCATTCATTTCTTCTTCTGTCATAAATTTCGCAAAGGAAGACTTGCGTGTTCCATCCTCGGCGATTGCAATGTATGCAAGACCCTTAGCACCATAAGTTTTTGCAAAATCAACCAGTTTGTCAATTTTCTTACGCGGCATACCGCCCTGGCCTTCTGCATTGATACCACGAACACTTCCGCCTGCTTCCAGTGCATTCTTGAATACAACAAATGCACAATCTTTAACTACATCACTTACATCATGCAGTTCCATTCCAAAACGCATATCCGGTTTATCTGATCCAAAACGATCCATTGCTTCCTGCCATGTAATTCTCTGGATTGGAAGTTTAACATCAACGTCAAGAACTTCTTTGAACAGATATGCAAGATATCTTTCGTTTACGTCAATTACATCATCTACATCAACAAAAGAAAGTTCCATATCGATCTGTGTAAACTCCGGCTGACGGTCTGCACGAAGGTCTTCATCTCTGAAGCAGCGTGCAATCTGAATGTAACGATCATATCCGGAGCACATCAGAAGCTGTTTGTAAAGCTGTGGTGACTGTGGAAGTCCGTAGAAAGAACCTGGATGGATTCTGGACGGAACAAGATAATCTCTTGCGCCTTCCGGTGTGCTTTTTCCAAGCATTGGCGTTTCCACTTCAAGGAATCCTTCTTCTGTGAAGAATTTGCGGGTCAGCATCATAACCTTGCTCTTCATCATCAGATTTCTCTGAAGATCTGGTCTTCTCAGGTCAAGATAACGATATTTCAGACGGATTTCATCTTTTGTCTTGCTGTTCTCTTCAATCGGGAACGGCGGAACATCTGATTCTGCCAGAATACGAAGAGATTCTGCACAAAGTTCAATCTCACCTGTAGCAAGGTTTTCATTTACTGCACCGCCACGTTTTTCAACGGTACCAGTTACTGCAATTACAAATTCACTTCTCAGTTTTCCGGCTTTCTCAAAGCCTTCCTGATCAATTTTCCCATTCTCAAAAATAATCTGCATAATTCCGGAACGGTCACGAAGGTCAACAAAAACAAGTCCACCTTTATTACGTGCTTTCTGTACCCAACCCATAAGCGTTACCTTACTGCCGACCATATCCTTTGTCACTTCTGCACATCGGCATGTTCTGTGCAGACCTTTCATACTTTCAGCCATGATTTTTCTCCTTTTGATGCATTATTTATTAAAAAATTCTACAAATTCTGTATAGCCTTCCGCTGTCATCTGTTCTTTCTGGAATTTTTTATTTTTCTTCATAATAGAAATATTGACCTGAACACCATTCCTGCGTTCTTCTTCTGCCTGTTTCAGAATCGGAAGAAGTTTTTCTGACGGCATATTTTTCTCAATCAGATATGCTTTTTTTGCCGCGCTGGTCGGAATCTCATATCCTCTTTCCAGAAGCAGCATGACAATTCTCTCAAATCCGATAGAAAATCCACATGCAGATGTATTCTGACCGGTAAACTTTCCGATCATTTCGTCATAACGTCCGCCGCCGCCGACAGAACCTCCGAATTCATCCATTGCGATCTCAAAAATCGGACCTGTATAATAAGACATTCCACGTACCAGAGTAGGATCGAAGGAAATCCTGAAATCCGCATTCTTGACAGAATCTACTGCTGTAATGATAGTTTCAAGATCTTCTGCAACCTTTGGATCCAGAACATCACTCAGTTTTTCTTTGCAGTAACGAACACCTTCGATGTCAGATGTGATTTCTTTAAACATACCAAGGTATGTGTCAATACTGTCTTTTCCAAATCCCTCTTTTTCGAGTTCTTCCGCAACACCCTCAAGCCCAATCTTATCCATCTTGTCAAGGATGATAAATACCGTATCAAAACTTTCTTCAGGAAAACCACTGTACTGAGCCATGGCTTTCAGGATTTTTCTGTCATTGATACGAATTGTAAAATTATGAAAATCCAGTTTGCCAAGAAGCGTGGTGGTAGCCATGACCAATTCAATTTCTGCAAGATAAGTTGACTCTCCGAGAATGTCAATATCACACTGCATAAACTGGCGGAAACGTCCTCTCTGCGGGCGGTCAGCTCTCCATACATTTCCCATCTGCAGTGCCTTAAATGGTGCCGGAAGCTGACTTGCATTGTTGGAATAATATCTGGAAAGCGGCACAGTCAGATCATAACGAAGTCCGGAATCTACCAGATCCGCCTCACATTCTGCTGTATCCAGTTTAAGTTTTTCTCCACGTTTCAGAATTTTGAAGATCAGTTTCTCATTTTCTCCCCCCTGTTTGCTGCTAAGATTCTCAATATGCTCTACACACGGAGTCTCAATTGCTGTAAACCCAAATCTTCCATAAGTTTCACGAATCATGTTCATCACATAATTACGGATTTCCATTTCCTTTGGTAAAATATCTTTCATACCGGTTACCGGTTTTTTCTTTAATGCCATATTATCCTCCTGTTATTTATTATTGTGTACAACTCTCTGAAATGCAAGAAAGACTTCCATATCAAAGTTCTTGATCTCATCTATCATAAGTTCTATCACCGTACTGACATCAAATGCCTTTCGGTAAGGTCTGTCTGAGATCAGCGCCGCATATACATCACAGACTCTTAGAATTCTGGCTCCCAATGGAATACTGTCACCTGACAGATTTGACGGATACCCACTGCCATCATAATTCTCATGATGATAGAGAATGCTCTGCAGAACAATTTCCGAGTAGTCCTGATCTTTCAGTTCTTCATATCCAAGCGTCGAATGCATCCTTACATATTTTAGTTCTTCAATCAGAAGCGGGTCATTTTCCTGTCCATTGATATATCCTGTAAGTTTCAGTTTACCAATATCATGAAGTACCCCCGCAATGGCAAGCTGATAGCAGAAATATTCTTCCTCTCCCAGTTCCTTTGCCACCGCATACGCCAGATTACTGACAGCAATTCCATGATTCAATTCAGCAGACAGATCAAATTCCAGCAGTCTGTCTGCAGACTTTATCTCTTCTTTTTGTGTCATCTCCAACGTATATCCCCCCTGTCACCGTTCATTACAGCCATTTCTGTATTCCTATACGTTTTCTTTCTATCATTTCATCGATACGGGAAATATAATTAGCCACATCTTTGACATTTTCTACACGCTCAATACGTTTACCATGATCAAAGACCAGTTTGGAAGATCCACCTGCCCCCAATGCAATGATCGGCTGTTTTTCTTCCATAATTAGTATATTGTAAATCCCGGCTTTGTCAACCTTTGCATAGCCCACATTCTCAAAATTTCCTTTCATATTTTTCTGTCTGTACAGATAATATGGGCCCATTTCCATCTCATAAGCTGTTTTCATGGTCATATCCATGATCTCCTGATTATTTTCAAATGTCATTTCCTGATACTTGTCTTTAAAAATATTCAGGCGTGCAGCCCTTTTTACAGCAAGAGAATGAACGGTTATGCTGTCCGGCGCAAGACGTCTGACCTCTGCCAGTGTATGTTCGACCATCTTTTTGTCTTCACCCGGAAGTCCTACGATCAGATCCATATTGATATTGTCAAATCCGCATTCTCTGGCAAGTAAAAATGCCTGTTCCGTTTCCTGTACAGTATGACGACGGCCAATGACATCCAGAGTTTCCTGATTCATAGTCTGAGGATTTACAGAAATCCTTGTTACCGGATAATTACGAATCATCATCAGCTTTTCCTGTGTAATGCTGTCCGGCCTTCCGGCCTCTATAGTAAATTCCGCAAGATTGTCACACTCAAAGTGCTCTATAAGTGCATCAAACAAAACCTTTAACTGTTCCGGTTCCAGGGTTGTCGGCGTTCCCCCTCCAATATAGACAGTGTCCAGTTTTTTACCCTTTTGTTTCATAATCTCAGAAACGGCTCTGATTTCTTTGCACAATGCTTCAAGATAACTGTCTACCCTGTTCTTCCACTGCTTCAGCGGATAGGAACTGAAAGAACAGTAGAGACAGATGCTTGGACAAAATGGGATTCCGACATACAGACTGTATCCATTCTCATAATCAATATCTTTAAGGATTTCACGTTCTCTGTTTGCGATAGTGATCGCCAGTGCCGTTTTTTCCGGACTGACCATATAGCGCTCTCGCATTTCCAGTGCAGCTTCTGTATTTTTCATTCCGGATTCAATTAGTCCCATCGCAAGCTTCGCCGGACGGATACCTGTCAGATTTCCCCATGGAAGTGTCCTTCCGGTCAATCTGACCAATAATTTGTACAGTGCAATTTTCAGGATATCCTTTCGCTCCTTGCGTATCGTATGTGCACGTTCTTTTGCCTCAATATCCTCTGCATCAGTACAAGAAACAAGGGCATCCGAAGACTGCCCTTCCACAAATTCCGCACTCGTTACACCTTTATTCTTAGTGTCTTCATAATAAATCATGCAGGAATCATCCTGCTTTTCAATCCGGAAATAAAGATCACTATCCTCCTTTTTGGTTTCATAGGAAGAGGTGATCTCACTTTCCGGATAAAAAGCACGAATCAATTCATAAATATCATGTTCAAATTCTTTATCAAGAAAAAGTATATCAATCTTATACAAATGGGTTATACCTCTTTTCATAGCCAATTGTTGTAGATGCGTCATGACCCGGATACACTTCTGTCTCATCCGGAAGTGTATCCAAAAGACGATGAAGACTTCTGACGATGGCAGCTGTGCTTCCTTCCGGAAAATCCGTTCTTCCTACCGATCCGCAAAAAACTGTATCACCACTGAACAATACATCTTCATCCTTCAAATAGTAACAGCAGCTTCCTACCGTATGTCCCGGTGTCTCAATCATTTGTACAGAAAATCCGGCCAGTTCTATAACCTGAAGATCTGCGAGATAAACATCTGCTTCCACAGTACAGCTTCTGCCTCCAAATGCAGACAAATTTACCCTCGGATTGAGAAGCGTTGTCTCTTCCTTCTCACTTGCATAAATCGGGATATTGTATTTCTTTCTGATCTCGTCTGCCGCCATAATATGATCAAAATGGCCATGTGTCAGAAGGATTCCGACAGGTTTTCCCTGTATTTCAGAAACCTTGCGTTCAATCGTATCCGCTGCATCTCCCGGATCCACGATCAGTACTTCACTTGTTTCTTTGTTTTTAAGCAGGTAACAGTTTGTACAGACACTTCCGACAATACATTTCTGTAATTCCAGTTTTTTCATGCGATCTTCCTCTTTCTTCTTTGTACAAAAACGGACAGGTCCGCTTCAAATTCCTGACTTTCTGCAATCTTTAAAGAACTTTCTGCATCTGCCAAAGACTGTATCAGCCTGGAGTTCCACGTTCTACATCAAGCACACTTTCTATCTGACGAAGTTTTTCGATGAGAGAAGCCAGTTCTTCTTTGCTTCCAATCTCAAAAGTAACAGAAATCGTAGCTTTTTCCTGCTTATTAGTTCGACTGTTGATACTGCGCATATCTATCTTGCGCTCTGTAAAAACTTTTGAGATATCCACCAGCAGTCCGGTTCGGTTATTTGCAAACACCTGAAGATCTGCCATATATTTCTCGGAACCTTTATTTTCTGCCGGCTGCCATTCTGCCTCTATCAGACGGGACCGGTCTATTTCCGACATATTCAGCACATTTACACAGTCTGTCCGATGAATTGTGATTCCCCGCCCTCTGGTAACAAATCCAACAATTTCATCTCCTGGAATCGGACTACAGCACTTGGAAAAACGAACTGCAACATCATGAATACCTTTGACTACGATTCCACCCTTATTCTTAGTTACATGAAGTTTTTCCTGCTGCTCGCCTGCTGCCTCAAGAACCTGCTCATCTGTGAGATTCTTCTGGTTTTCCTTTTCATAAGCTTCCAGAAGTTTATTAAAGACCTGGCCTTCTTTCAGACCACCATGTCCGATCGCAGCCAGCACTGAATCCCAGTCACGGAAACCATATTTACGCATAACAGCTTCCAGAAACTGTGATTTCGTATAAGTACTGATCTTATATCCTTTGGATTTCGCATACTGTGCCAGCATATCTTTTCCTTTGAGGATATTATCTTCTTTAAGTTCTTTCTTAAACCACTGATTGATCTTATTCTTGGCCTGCGTACTCTTGACAAGTTTCAGCCAGTCACGGCTCGGTCCCTGAGAATTCATAGATGTGATAATCTCAATTCTGTCGCCATTTTTGATCTGATATTCAATCGGAACAAGTTTTCCGTTAACTCTGGCACCTACCATTCGGTTTCCTACTGCGCTGTGCACACTATATGCAAAATCAATCGGAGTAGAACCGTTTGGAAGAGTCTTTACATCTCCCTGCGGAGTAAAACAGTAAACACTGTCCGCAAAAAGATCCAGGTCATTCTTGAGCAGACTCATAAATTCCCTGTTATCGGACATATCCTTCTGCCATTCCAGAATCTGACGCAGCCAGTTCAGCTTCTCTTCCTCACGTTTATCCACAGGAAGTTTGCCATCAGAAGATTCCTTGTATTTCCAATGCGCCGCAATACCATATTCAGCAGTTTTATGCATCTCAAAAGTACGGATCTGAATTTCAAACGGCTGTCCGTTTGGGCCGATCAGCGTGGTATGCAGAGACTGATACATGTTAGCCTTTGGCATTGCAATGTAGTCTTTGAATCTTCCTGGAATCGGTTTATACATCTCATGGATAACGCCAAGCGCCGCATAACAGTCCTTGACTGTATCCACCAGAATACGAACTGCAAACAGATCATAAATCTGGTCGATCGTCTTATCCTGATTGACCATCTTCTTGTAGATACTGAAGAAATGCTTGATTCTTCCATCTACCTGAGCCTTGATCCCTGCATCATCCATATGCTGCTTGACCTGTTTTACAATGTTACCTACAAATTCCTGCCGTTCACTCTTACGAAGTGCAACTTTTTTGACCAGATCATAATAGACATCCGGCTTAAGATATTTCAATGACAGGTCATCCAGTTCTACCTTAATCTTGGAAATACCAAGACGCATGGCGATCGGAGCATAGATATCCATAGTCTCTCTTGCTTTTTCCTGCTGTTTCTCCGGTCTCATGTACTGCAGGGTACGCATATTATGAAGCCTGTCCGCAAGTTTGATCAGTATCACACGGATGTCCTTTGCCATGGCAAGAAACATCTTACGGAGATTTTCTGCCTGCTGTTCCACCTTATCTGCTGAATAGCTCAACTGTCCCAGTTTTGTCACACCATCTACAAGGAGAGCAACCTCAGCACCAAATTCCTTTTCCAATTCCTCACAGGTCATCCAGGTATCCTCTACAGAATCATGAAGAAGACCTGCAACAATTGTTTCCTTATCCAGCTCAAGATCAGCAAGTATAATCGCTACACACAATGGATGAATGATATACGGTTCCCCTGATTTTCTCTTCTGATCCTTATGTGCTTCTCTTGCCACCTCATAAGCCTTCTCGATCATAGAAATGTCTGTAGAAGGATGATATTTCTTTACACTGGAAATCAGTTCATCGTACAAAACCTCCGGACTTGTAAAATCATTCATGGATTTTACTGCCGCATCTGCTTTTTTTACAGATTCCAGTTTTTCTTTTTCTACCTGATTCTGATTATTCTCAGGCTGTGTAACTTGTTTCTTCTCTGCCATTATCTCCCACCTGCCTGCCCTCATTTAAATTTGCATAAATTATCGGATTACTTCTGACTATTTCCCTTCATATTTGATCACGGAAGCCACATCATAACCTGCAAGTTTCTCTCTGCCCTTCAATCCGGCAAGTTCTATAAGAAAAACAACTTTTACAACTTCACCGCCAAGACTCTCTACGAGCTTGATAGCAGCCTCTACCGTGCCGCCTGTTGCAATAAGGTCATCTACGATCACAACCTTCTGCCCCGGTTTAACAGAATCCTTATGCATCTCGATCACGGCACTGCCATATTCCAGATCATAGCTCTGAGAAACCGTTTCACACGGAAGCTTACCTTTCTTACGAATCGGAACAAACGATTTATGAAGATTATACGCAATCGGCACTCCAAAAATAAAACCTCTGGATTCTGTTCCCGCAATCACATCAACATCGACATCCTTAAGCCATGCCTGCATAGACTCGATTGCAAGCTGCAAACCATCTGCATCCTGAAGAACACTTGTTATATCACGAAAAATAATACCCGGTTCTGGAAAATCCGGAATGCTCCTTACATAATCTTCTAATTTTTTCATATATGCGTACCTCCGCCTTTTGTATAAATCTAGGTAATCAGTATATCACTTTTTTCAGGGGGAATCAATCTCTAAGCCGACAAGAGTCATGAAAATACAGGGAATTTCGACTTTCAGCAGTAATTTCGAATAACAGCCTGCAAAGTTTCACGCCCCTGATACACATTAATCTCCGGATAATATGTGACAGAAACTGTTTCCTTCTTCCCTACAAAGTCTGCAAATTTTTCTGCTTCACCAAAATATACCGCATCTACCTGTGTTCCTTCCATATCTTCCAGTTTCATCTTCGCTACATTCTGATTCTTTCCAAAAATTCTCAGATTTAAAACCCTCAGTCCCTTCTGTGCAAAAAGAGGCTTTGTATTTCCTTTGCCAAATGGTTCCAGAACCTTCAACTGTTCAGTGAGTTCTTTTGAAAGATATGATACCGGCATCGGCACATCGATTACAATCTTCGGACACAGTTCTTCTTCTGTGAGTGTACAATTTGCATTCAGCTTTTCTCTGAACAGTTCAACGTTTTTTTCTTCTATCGAAAGTCCTGCTGCCATCGGATGTCCGCCAAACTGCAGCAAAAGATCTCCACATTTTACCATTTCTTCATACATGGAATACGCTTCTATGGAACGTCCACTGCCTTTTACAGATGTTTCTCCTTTTGTAAGCACAAAAACCGGTTTATGATATTTTTCTCTGATCCTTCCTGCAATAATCCCTGCCAGACTTTCATGACAGTCCGGAAGATACACCACAAGCACACGATCTTTATCCAGTCCTGTTTCTTCAATCAGACGAATTGCCTCTTCCTTTCCTTTTTCAGTCATTGCCTTTCGGCTCTGATTCAGCGCCACAAGATCACCTGCCAGTGTTGCAGCTTTTGCCTCATCGCTTTCGCACAGAAGTTTTAACGATCTTGCAGCTGTATCAAGACGGCCGCTGGCATTTATACACGGTCCAAGAACAAAACCAACATGATAGGCTGTAATCTCTGCTCCTTCCAGCTGATTTGCACGAATCAATGCCCGAAGCCCCGGTGTATGTGTCATTGAAAGCCGATGCAGGCCTTCTTTTACGATGATCCTGTTTTCCCCCTGCAGGTCCATAACATCACCAACTGTAGCAACAGCGGCAAGTTCTGTAAACTCCAAAGCTTCTCTTTGAGCAATTCCTGATTTTTCATACAATGCCCATATCAGCTTCCACGCAACTACTGCTCCACAGAGATTCTTGTTCGGATAATCACAATCTATCTGTTTCGGATTGATCACCGCATCCGCCGGTGGTATGATCCATTCTTTTCCATCGGCAGTTTCTCTGAATGGAATATCGTGATGATCCGTAATGACGACTGTAAGACCACGTTCTTTTGCATCTGCGATTTCTGCCGAAGCTGCAATTCCATTGTCACAGGTGATGATTGTATCAATCCCATCTTCTACTGCTTTCTGGATCAATTGTTCATGAATCCCATAACCATCTTTGATTCTGTCCGGGATATAAGTATCCACCTCTGCTCCCAGCCGCTGAAATCCTTTCAACAAAATACAGGTTGAAGTCACACCGTCAATATCATAATCTCCTATGATCCTGATTTTTTTATGATCATTTATTTTCTCCTGAAGGATCTGCACGGCTTTGTACATATCCTTCAAAAGCCATGGCGACGGAAGTTCCTTTAAGGTCCCATGAAGATAAGTTCGAATATTTTCCGTCCCCTCCACATCTCTGTTACGAATCAGTCTCGCTATTACAGGATCAATTCCAAATTCCTGACTGATTTTCTGAAAATCTGCCCGCTTTGCACAGACTACCCATTTTTCCATTTATGTTTCTCCTTTTGCATTCCTGCATAAAACATATATTCCCGGAACAGAAATCCTGCCCCGGGAATATACTTCATCTTATTGATTATTCTTTTTTATTTTCTTTATCTGCTGCTTCTTTCGCCGCTGCTTCCTGTGCTGCAAGACGTTCTGCAACTCTCTTACGATTCTTTTTCTTTGGCTGATTTTTGTCCTTTTTACCAGACTGCTGTACATTCTGGTTGTTTTTGGACTGCTGCTCTCCGCTGTTTTTGGACACTGCCGCATTAGCAGCCAAAGCAGCCTTAGGAACCGGTTTTCTGTAGTAATGTTTCATTACCAGCCACAGAGCACCTGTAATACATACAGAAGAGTATGCGCCACAGATCACACCCGCCATCAGCGGAGCTGCAAATTCACGGATAGAAGACACACCCAGAACATACAGAACTGCAACCATTATAAAAGTAGTAAAGGAAGTATAAATACTTCTTGTAAGAGTCTGTGTAATACTTTCATTTACAATCTCATCCAGATGATCCGGATTCTTTCTTCCTCGCATATTCTCGCGAATTCGGTCAAAGATAACGATCGTCGCATTAATAGAATAACCAACGATTGTCAGCATGCAGGCAATAAATGTATTACCCACTGAAATTCTGGAAATCGCATAAAATGCAAGGACGATCAGTACATCATGAAGCAATGCGAGAACTGCACTGCTCGCAAAACGGATGTCTTTGAAACGGAACCAGATGTACGCAAGCATGCAAAGTGTAGCTACAAGCACAGCCACGATTGCATCTCTTCTCATCTCAGAACTTACAGTAGCAGAAATACTTTCTGTTGTGATCAGGCTTTCATCCACACTGAACTTCTCAACCAGAGCTGCATTCAGTTTCTCTCGTTCCTCCTGAGACAGAGTACGTGTTTTGATAACTACCTGGTTTGTTCCGGATACTTTTGTCGGCTGTACATTCTTATCGCCGGTAACTTCTTCTACCATCGGTGTAACATCTGAATCAATCTGCTTGATATCCATATCTTCATTAAATGTCACAGTTGTTGCTGTACCACCGGAAAAATCAAGTGCATAATTCAATGCAGTACCATCCATCTGATGATGAACTGCCATTGCAGCCGGACCACTCAGGATCAGGATAATGGAGATGATAAAAAATGCTTTACGTTTTCCAACAAAATCCACAAATTTACGCTTCTTGGCACTTCCGTAAAATTTCGGGTCACGGATTCCCACAGCATACAGTGCATTTACAACCAGTCTCGATACTACCAGGGCCGTGAACATGGAAACCACGATACCAAGAGCCAATGTATATGCAAAGCCCTTAACAGTACCGGAACCCAGCCACATCAGAACCAGTGCAGCAATCAGGGTTGTGATGTTTCCATCAACAATCGCACTGAATGCTTTTGCAAATCCTGCCTTGATTGAAGTTCTTACGGAATTTCCTGCTGCAACTTCTTCCTGGATACGTGCATAAATGATAACATTGGCATCCACGGCCATACCAATGCCAAGGATGATACCTGCAATACCTGGAAGAGTAAGTGTGATATCAAATGCATTAAGGGTGATCAGTACGATCGCTGTATACAATACCAGCGCTATACCTGCAACCAGACCAGGGATACGATACATCAGTATCATAAAGATGATAACGATCACAAGTCCTATCAGACCTGCCATAACACTGGTAGAAATTGCCTCCTCACCAAGCTGTGCGGCAACTACACTGGAACGAAGTTCTTCAAGTTCAATACTCAGAGAACCGATACGGATGTAGGAAGCAAGATTCTGTGCTTCTTCCACATCTGACATACCTGTGATCTGTGCCTGTCCACCTGTGATTGCTTCGTTTACCTTTGGTGCGCTTAAAATCTGGTTATCATAAACGATTGCTATCTGTTTTCCGACATTTGCCTCTGTCGCTTCTGCGAATTTTGTCTTTCCCTCATCTGTAAGAGTCAGACTTACAGCATATTCTCTGGAACTGTTTTTGTCAGACTGAAAAGCACCACCCTGGGCATCCTTCACATCTGTACCTTCCAGAACTACTGATCCTGCTTCGCGGATCTCGTCCAGACTCCTTGCAAGTGCATAGCCGCTTCCCGTACTGGAAAAGTTTGCATTTCCATCATCATCTGCCTGTGTAATAAAACACAATGAACCAGGTTTTCCAAGATCATTCAGGATCTCATCCGCATCAGTAACTCCTGGAATTTCTACTGCAATACGGTCGCTTCCTTCCTTGTACACCTGTGCTTCAGTACTGTACTGTTCTACACGCTTCTGGAGTTTGTATACAGTATCTGACATGTCTTCAGCACTTGGGTTACTGTCTTTTGCCTGATAGGTAATGCTGACACCACCTGACAGATCCAGACCGGTCTTGATGTTCTTTGCTGCACCAGTTCCTGTCGGTCCAAAACCAATACCGGCCGTGTAACACAGAAAGACTGTGATAATGGCGGTCAGGAGCAGTACAACGATTGCTCTGTTTTTCTTCATCGTTCTTTCCTTTCCTGAATTATTTTATTCCGCTAATGCGGCCTTTATCATGATTGCGCACTCAACTCTCTTACGCTGAAGTTCGCATCCGATATCATAACTGCCATTAATGTCTTTCTGGAAATGATAAGCATTGGCAGCACAGCCGCCACTGCAGTAAAATCTTGCAAAACAGTCCTTACAGGATTCTTTCGTATATACATTACATTTGCTGAAATCACATCGAACCTCCGGTCTTGTGATTCCCTCATCCACATTTCCCATGAGGAACTGTTCCTCACCAACAAACTGGTGACATGGATAAAAATCACCCCATGGTGTTACTGCCAGATATTCTGTTCCTGATCCACATCCGGACAGACGCTTGTACACACAGGGACCACCGGTAAGATCGATCATAAAGTGGAAGAAATTGAAACCTTTACCAGCTTTTTCTCTGGCAATCATTTCCTTTGCAAGAGTATCATATTCTTCCATGATCTGTGGAAGGTCCTCTTCTCTGATCGCATAATCCTCTGTTTCCGGTGCAACTACCGGTTCAACAGAAATCTGTTTAAACCCGAGATCTGCCAGATGCAGGACATCCTTGGAAAAATCAAGATTGTGATGAGTAAAAGTACCTCTCACATAATATTTGTCCTGATTCCTGGATTCTGCAAATTTCTGGAATTTCGGAATGATCAGATCATAACTTCCTGCGCCCTTGCGGAACGGACGCATAAAATCATGAACTTCCTTACGTCCATCTACACTGAGAACCACATTTCCCATTTCGCGATTACAGAAATCCATTACTTCATCATTAAGAAGTACTCCATTTGTTGTAAGAGTGAAACGGAACTTCTTATTATGAAGCTTCTCCTGTTCTCTTCCGTATGCAACCAGGTCTTTGACTACCTGCCAGTTCATCAGAGGTTCACCTCCGAAGAAATCCACCTCCAGATTTCTTCTTGAACCGGAATTAGCAATCAGAAAATCCAGTGCTTTCTTTCCGACTTCGAAGGACATCAGTGCACGTCTTCCGTGATATTCTCCTTCTTCGGCAAAACAATATCGACAGGCCAGATTACAGTCATGCGCAATGTGCAGGCACAGTGCTTTAACTACGGTCTGTCGATTCTTGGTAAACTCTTCTATTACATTCTCATATGCATCTCTGGTAAAAAGCATTCCCTGTTCTTTAAGCTTCTCACACTCAGAAACAGAAGTGCGGATATCCTCTTCCTGAAAACGTCCCTTTAATTCGGCAACAATTTCATCTTCCTTCAATCCCTCTTCCATATATGGAAGCACTTCGTATGTGACCAGGTCTACCAGATGAATGCATCCACTGTTTATATCCAGAACAATATTATATCCATTGTTCTGATATCTGTGAATCAGACTCATCTTTTTGAAAATCCTTTCCTGAAAACTTTTTAATAAAGCGGACACGTCCGCCTCAACCTCCATGAATCCCTCAATTCCAGAAGGACTTATTACGCTTTTCACACCAGATGCCGGCTGCTTTAGCAGACAAATACTTCATTCATCTGGCTGAATTCTCGCGAAGCGTTTTTTATGTAATAGAAAAATCACGAAGTAATTTCCTGTTACATAAGAATAAGCAGCGGATTTCACTCCGCTGCTTAACTGATTACTCTGAATCTGCTTTATTTGTTCTCGCAGCTCTGATTTCCTACAGTACAGGAAGTTTTGCAAGCAGACTGGCAAGATGTCTGACATTCACCACATCCACCCTTTTTCACTGTATTCTGCAGATTCTTTGTATTTAATGTTTTGATATGTTCCATATTATCATACCTCCTTATGTATAGTTGTCTGGGCATAGTATAGCATAAATTCAAACCAAATAAAAGCATTTTTTTATCAGGATAACATTCCTCCAAGTGTACCTCCACCAAGACACATACAAAGAGTTGTCATCAGATGCCCCAGGCTCATATCCCAGTTTCCGCTCACGATAAACGAAACAATTCCCAAAAGTACGAAATACGAGAGCCCTACCAGAGCACCCCAGCGATATTTCTCTCTTCTGATGATTTTCCCTGCCAGAAATCCCCCTGCCATACATGAGATCACATAGATTATAATAATCCCAACTGTGACCTGAGCGATTCCGATATCCATTTGAAACACCAGCCATGCCAGAAGTAAAAGACATATTCCTGTCAGCATATATGCCAGAAACAATGATCTTAATACTGCTCTTATTTTCATGCAAACAACTCCTCCCATACAAATTGTATGCCTGAGCCGCCTGCATATTCTTCAATTATTTTATTTTTTTCTTCTTAAATAAACGATTACTCCAACGATTGCTGCTGCAGCCGCTGCAAGAATCACAAACGGAAGTATCTTGGTCGGGTCATTTGTATGCACTGCCTTAACAGAACTGCTGTTATCTTCCTGGCTTTTCTGTGTTTCGTCTGAAGAATCCGAACTCTGTACTGTTGAATCTTCCGGTGCAGCTGTTAACTCTGGTGCAACTGTTGTATTGCCTGCTGATGCATTATCTGCTGCCGGTGTAAGATCTGATGTCCCTGCTGAATCTGCCGTGTCATATCCATCTTCTTCAATCTCTTCACCAACCAGTGTCTTACTTCCTGCAATTCCAAATGGACTGAAAGAATGTGTGCTGAATACCATAGTGCTTCCATCAACACTCGGTACGATTGTTTCCATAGCTCCGCTGTCCAGCAGATGCTCGATTGTGTAACTGTAACCTGCCTTGACCGGAACTGTCACACTGACATATTCTCCGTCCGGAACATCATATTCTGTATTATTCTTAAGATCCCAAAGTTCAAACTCATATGACTGGAACACATTTGCCTCAGATGCATTGGTAAATTCATAGTTATCTCCGCTGGCAACACGAAACTGTACATAATACGGAAGATCGATTCCGGACACAGTTATCCCGTTACAGCTGTGATTTTCCTCCGCCATTTCGTTTTTCTGTTCATCTGTCAGATTTTCTTCAAATATCGTAGAACGATCATCTTCTTTGAGATCTTTATCTGTGCCATCAAAAATGTTATCTTTATCTGCCTCCGGAGTTATTGTCGCAGTTGGAATCTTTGTAATCTCCGGTACCTCGGTTGCCTCAGGTGTCTCGGTAACTGCTGGCGTTACAGTTATTTCCCCTTCTGCCTCTGCCTCTGCTTCACCTTTATCTTCTGATTTTTCGGTATTTTTCTCAGCAGAATCCTCCTCAGACTTTTCATTTTCTGAAGGTTTTTCTGTTATTTCTGCATTCTCCGTCTCATCTTCAGAAGGTTTTTCTGTTATCGTTGCTTCCGGTTCAGACTCCTGTTCGCTGTCTTTTGATTCCTCTTCCTTTCCTTCAGTATTCGCATCCTGATCTTCTTCTATCTCAGAAGAATTTTCATCATAACCATCCTGGTTTTCATCATTTCCAGTTTCATAATTATCTTCTGAACCTTCTTCCCACTCCTCGGATTTTTCTGAATCTGACGCAATACTATTAACAACAACTGTCACACTGCTGTAAATGGCATCGGATTCTCCATCCCAGCCGGAAATTTCTGACAATACAGCAGTATCATATGGCTTAAATACCACATCATACGACTGAACCCTCTCAGCTGGTACACAAGAATCATCTATCCATGAAAGCATGCCATACTCACTATTTGGCAGAGAAATCTCTGAAAGCGGAACCGGCTCCTCAATTGTCACGTTATCCGGGATCAGACTGCTCATCTGTACAGATTTAGCCTCTGCGTAAACTGGAGAAACCGGAACCTGTCCGACCATAAGTGTTGCTGCAAGAGCTGCTATAGCAAAAAAATGTATATTTTTATTATTATTTTTCATAATTATGTACCTCAATCTATTCTAAACATTCTACAATGGTATTATCTATCCAGCCCATTTTCATTGGCAAATTCCTGCCTGCTGAACAGATATCAACGATCAACTATTCTATCTATAAGTAAATTTTCCGAAAATATTCTGATATTTTTCATCTTGCGGCATGCCGCACATTAATATATCAATCTTTTATCTTTTTGTAATTTTTTCGTAATATAATATTTCCTTTTACGACACACGTATTATAACACAGTTCTGCTTTTTTCGACACCCCTAAATTATTTTCAGAATTTCTTTTTGCAGTTTTTTATTTTTACATCATCAGTTGAAATTGGCTGATAATTCTTTTTGTTTCTGCCATTACTTCATCAATTCCATTCTGCGTTTCTTTCCAGGTTTCCTTTGTAATTTCATCTACGGAACAAGGACATATCAGAAACTCTGTTTCCGGATATGCCCTCTGATAATACATAAACGCTCTTCTGGCATGATAGTTCTTACAACATAAAATAGCTTTTCTTACATTTATTCCTGCAAGATCTGTTACTTTTTTTGAAAAAAGTGCATTCTGCCAGGTAAAAGTAGCTTTATCTTCTTTCAACACTGCCGATTCCGGCACACCATTCTTTACAAGAACATCCTTCAGAAATTCCCATTCTGTTTCATAATTTTCATTGTATTTTTTTCTTTCATCTATCACTCCAGAAAATTTCCCATAAGAAATACTGTATTTTCCGCTTGGAAGAATTACCGGTGCCATTCCGGATACATAAAGTTCTGCCGCCTTTTCTGCCATATAAGGATATCCATTTCCCGGAACAAAAATAATATCTGCCTGCTCCGGCTGATCTTCCATAAAGATAAAATCTTCTATTTCTTTCAAAAATTTTCTGTACATACTTTTCTCCTGTCTGTATTTTATTTCGTTACAATTATCGTGCTGTATCCCGCATCCCTGAGTCGCTGTTCCATCTGAACTGCATTTCCAATCTGCAAAAAAGCACCAACCTGCACTTTATACAGATTCCCCTCATAAAGCAGAAAAGCCGGAAATCCCTGATCTGTAAGCTGGTAGAGCATCCTGTCCGCATTTTCCCGCTTTCTGAAGATTCCTGTCTGAACCCTGTAATATAACGGTTGTTCTATCGTTTCCTCAGTCAATGTTCCCAAAATAGCCGTCGCAACAGACTCTGCGATTTCCTGTTTTTTTGTATCATAAAGCTGATTGTCCTTATCAGAATTTATAAATCCTGTTTCTATCAGAAGTGCCGGCATTTTAGTTTTTCGAAGGACTACCAGCCCCGGTCTTGCTTTCACTCCAAGCTCTCTGAATCCCAGTTCCCCTAGTGCACCCACTATATTTTGTGCCATATCATATTTTATTCCACTTTTATCATATATCAGTACTTCTACACCTTTATATTGATTTTCCTGTGGACTGCTGTTCCTGTGAAAAGAAATAAAATAATCTGCTCCGGATTCATTCGCGATCCTGGCCTTTTCAAAAGGCGTCTGGTAGATATCCGTAGTTCTAGTATACACTACATTAATTCCATTGTCTTCCAGGATTTTACCAACTGCCAGGGTCAGTTCCAGATTATCATCTTTTTCTTTTCTTTCTTTATATATAGCACCAGGGTCAGTTCCGCCATGCCCTGCATCCAGCACGATTTTATATGCCAATGTCTTTCCTCCTGCAATACTTTCTTAATTAATATATGCAGTATTTTTTTATTTGGCACTGATGCCCTTCTCAGCAAAAACTGAATGCTCCTGAATCCACATCGTAATGATAAATCTGATAGGTAAGAAAATCCTCCGGCGGAGTTGTTTCTCTTACGGTATCTTCCAGAATCTGTTTCAGTTCCTCCGGATCTGCATTTCTTTCACTATGGATCATCACCTCATGAATACTGGTAAATACCATATAAAATCCGCATCCCATCAGCTGCCCGATTCTCTGAGCTACTCCCGGAAGAAAAACAGCCACAGCTCCATTTGTACGCAGCGTCGTGCTTAGACAATTTCCCAGTGCATCTTTCTTAATCTGATAATCGCACATCAAATCCATAAAATTCTCACCCTCATATTCCGGGTCGAAGATCAACTTCTCCCAACAGTAAATTCTTGGCGGTGAAATAAAATATGTATTTATAAGTGCCTCATCAAAAATCTCCTGTGAATCCTTTTTCCACTTATCCAACATGTGTCGTTTTATTTTTATGCTTGCACTGCTTCCATTCAGTTCGCCCATCCGTGCATATAAAACCAAGGCAATATCACCGATTGTCCGGTAAATACATTCCTGAAGTTCTTCCTGGTTTTCTTCTATATTCAGAAGACGGATAAACAGCTCATCTTTCATCTTCTCATAATCATCCAGATTTTTGGAACGTTGAAAACATTCTGATTTTGAAATAGCATCCAGTCTGTTTAAAATTTCCTGGATGATCTGCCCCATTCCCCAGCCATTCTGGTATTCTTTATACAGATCTTCCACATATAGTGCACAAACCTCCATAATTCCATTGCTCTGCTGTTTTTTCAGCAAAAGTCTGTCCCCTGACGTAATCGGATACTCTTCTTCTCTTTTGTAGCAGATCATATCGTCTTCATAATCTGTTTCTTCGAGCAGATTTTTACGAAGTGTTTCCACAAAACTCTCGTATGCCATTTCCATATTTATTTCCTCTTCTTTCTGAATGCTCGGGCGAACGCCCCTGATAGATTAATAGATAGAAAGGAAGCAGAACGCTCCCTTTAGAGTTGCTGTATGAACAGTATAAACAGATTTCAGCAATGTGTAAAGAATTTTTCATCGACAAATTCCTTACACAAATGCCGAAAATCATTGAATAACAAAATAAAAAACTGAAACAGATAGTTTTATGAGTTTATATCAAATTCAGAAAAAAGGAATTTACTGCTGCAGATTTTGCTCAAATTAACCCGCTACTTCTAACCAGATATTCCAAAAATCCCTCACATCCCTCTGTTATATCCCGATATGTTGTTTCAAAATCTCCTGTATACCAGGGATCTGCAATATTCCCCGGACGATTGGAATAATCCAGAAGAAGACTCACCTTGTTCTCCGGATCACTTCCGAGAATCCGAAGCATATTTCGCCGATTTCGCTCTTCCATTCCAATCAGATAATCATATTTGTCATAGTCAGATTTTTTAAGTTGAACTGCGCGTTTCCCATCACAGGAAATTCCATGTCTGGCAAGTTCCCTCTTTGCCGGAGGATATACAGGATTACCAATTCCATTCCAGATTTCCTCCGTACTCGTGGCAGCGGATGCAATATA
>CAKRTP010000008.1 GCA_934402155.1 uncultured Blautia sp.
CTCTTGAGATTGGATTTTCATTTTATCTTATTCTAATTCGTTTTTCTATATGACATTATTATAATGGTTCTATAAAGGTACGGCAAGGGAGAGCTGTGGCAAAGATAGAAATAAAGGAAAAAGAATGAAGAATAAAAAATGTAGAAGTTAAGTTGTAGGAAAATTTTTTATATTTGGTCTTAAAGCATACTGGGCAATTATGAAGCTAAAGAAGCATTCTCACACAGATGTTGTATGAGAATGTTTCTTTTTATATTTGAATATAGAAAATGGAAATTCTTATTTTTTGTGATATACTTACTATATACAAATACCAGGTGTGGTATAAAATTAAAAAATAGGAGGATGCCATATGAAGATTATAATTATTAATGGAAGTGCCAGAAAGGGAAATACATTAACAGCAATCAATGCATTTATAAAAGGTGCCTCTAAGAAAAACGAAATTGAAGTGCTCGAGCCGGACAAACTGCAAATAGCTCCATGCAAGGGCTGTGATGTCTGTCAATGTCATAAGGGCTGCGTGGATAGTGATGATACAAATCCGACAATTGACAAGATTGCAGCAGCTGACATGATTCTCTTTACAACACCTGTATATTGGTGGGGAATGTCGGCGCAGCTGAAGCTTGTGATCGACAAATGCTATTGCCGTGGACTGCAGCTGAAAAACAAGAAAGTTGGTGTGATCGTTGTCGGAGGTTCACCGGTTAATAGTATACAGTATGAACTGATTAACAAGCAGTTCGCTTGCATGGCTGCCTATCTGTCATGGGATATGCTCTTTCAGAAATCATATTATGCCAGTGAAAAAACAGATCTTGCGAAAGATGAAAATGCACTAAAAGAGTTGGAGGATATCGGCAAAAACTTGTGAGATGAAAAAGAGAAAATTAATATTTCTGGCCATCGTAATAATTGCCGCGGCATTATTGATGGAAGGATATATTTTAAAGTATATTAATGACAAAAACTCAAACCGGATGTCAGAGGTGCTTCTGGATCGTGTTATTGCTGTGCTCGATAAAAATGATGAGAGTGAAGAAAATCTCATCAAATCGCTGAAGGACGATTATATAGTTAGAGCCAAGGCGGTTTCTTATATTATTGATGCAAAACCAGAGGTGGAATATGACATCGATGAATTACGGAAGATTGCGGTATTGATATCTGTGGATGAGATACATTTGTTTGACACAAAAGGATATATTTACAGTGGTTCTGTGCCAAAATACTTTGGTTATAGCTTTGATTCCGGAGAACAGATGGAATATTTCAAACCTATGCTTACGGACAAGAACCTTACCATGTGCCAGGATCTTACACCGAATACTTCTGAGGCCAAAGAAATGATGTATGCGATCACCTGGAACGAAGCTGGAAATAAAATGATCCAGGTTGGTATCGCACCGAAACGTCTTCTTAACGAGGTCAGGCAGAATGAAATATCTACTGTAGTTGCGGATATGCCCGTGTATAAGGGCATGGAGATTTTGGTTGCAGATGCAGATACAAAGATTGTAGCAGGAGCTACAGACAGCAATAAAATAGGACAAGAATTTGACAGTATTGATATGCGGCATTGTCGGTGCGTTCAGAAGCAGGATGGGGCATATATTGTTGCCGTACTGGTGGAGGATTCTTATTATCTGCAGGGAAATCTTTTTGCCATTCTTATAGTTGGAATCTATCTGGCTCTGGCTTCGTGTTGTATAGTATACATGTTGTCGAAAGTCATGAAAGAGAAGTACGAAAAGGAAAAATTCCGATATACGTCGAATACGGACGAGCTAACCAGATGTTACAACAGGCATGCATATGAGGAGGACATAAACAAACTCGACCTTGATAAGGAATGGGTGTATATTTCTATGGATCTTAATGGCCTCAAGAATGCGAACGATTCTTTCGGACATGTGGCGGGGGATGAGCTTATACGGGCGGCTGCGGATTGTATGAAGAATAGTTTCAGTGAATATGGCAAGGTATATAGAGTTGGTGGCGATGAGTTTGTTGTCATCATTACAAAAGATATACCGCAGTTCGAAACTATTCTGGCAGCATTTGAACAAAAAGTTGCAGACTGGCATGGAGAGTATGTTGAATCTATGACAGTTTCTTACGGATATGTTTTCAGTTCGGAGAGGAAATGGAACAGTATTTTCGATATCTCAAAAGCCTCGGATGAAAGAATGTATGAGAATAAGAAGCAATATTACACCAGACGAGGAATAGACAGAAGACAGTAAAATCAGAGAAATCGAGTGGAAAAATTAAAGAAAACGTTTTCAAAAAAAGGCTGATTCAGTTTGAAAATCAGTCTTTTTTTGTGCAAAAACACACGTGAAACGGGGAAAAATATTGATCGTATGAGAACGTTTTCAAATGTATTGATGGTAATTCAAGTATTGAATATATAATATGATATCAGGATTAAAAATTCAGTAGAAAGGAACTGAAGAATATGAAAGCAGTTGTTCTTGAAATCATAAAAAAAGAAGCAGCAGTTCTTACAAAGAATGGACAGATTATAAAGCTTCAGCAGTTTGATTTGTGGCCTGGTGATATCATCGAAGTTTCTGAAGCGGATTTGCAGAAAAACAGGATCAACAGAATCGACAAAACCAACCATTTCTACGAAAAAATAAAACTCCAGATGGCTGCGGGATTGAGACTCTGCCGTAAAGACAGTTAAGAAATTAGTAGATGAAAAAACAGTTTAAAAGGGCTATATTTATAAGGCAATATTATGATATAATTGTCTATGAATACTAAGAACCAAGGAAAAACTGTATATGTTAAATAAAAAAGATTTCTTAAAATATGCATCAAAACTGGCCTTTCCGATTATGATCCAAAATCTGATCGGAACATTGGTAAATATTGCCGATACGGTAATGCTTGGATATGTAAGCCAGACTGCCATGTCGGCTTCATCACTTGCCAACCAGTATACTTTCATTCTTTTCTGTTTATATTATGGTATGGCCACAGGTACTTCGGTTTTATGTGCTCAGTACTGGGGAAAAGGTGATAAAAAGACTATAGAAAAGATTCTTGGCCTTGCGGAACGACTTTCACTGAGTATATCTCTTGTATTTTTCGCAATCTCCTTCGCTATGCCAACTACGATCATGAAGATTTTTACAAACAGTCCTGATACGATTGCCGCTGGCAGTGAATATTTGAAGGTAATTTCATTTTCATTTGTATTTATGGGATTCTCTCAGGTTTTTATGAGTGCTCTTCGAAGCATTGGAAAAATAATGCTGCCATCTGTCACATACATTGTTTCGCTTTGTGTCAATGTAATCTGTAATGCGACCTTTATCTTTGGTCTGTTTGGACTTCCAAAGCTTGGCGTTACCGGTGTGGCTCTTGGTACTGTCATTGCCAGAATCACAGAAGTACTGATCTGCCTCATCTATTCATTAAGAAGTTCCGATGTCAGATTTCGGATAAAATATTTCTTTTCGAAATCAGGTATTCTGTTCCGGGACTTTATGAAAATCGCTGCTCCTGCCGTAATAAATGATGTTGTGTGGAGTTTCGCCAGTTCAGCATTTGCAGCAATCCTCGGTCATATTGGTGATGATATGGTTGCCGCAAATGCCGTTGCTGTTATGGTGGTAAATATTGGTGCGATCGCCTGTCGTGGTTTTGCCAATGCGACTACCATCATTGTCAGCCAGGAACTGGGTAAAGACAACATTGATACAGCCAGAGAATATGGCAAACGCATGCTCAGAATAACAATGATTGTAAGTCTGATCGGATGTGTCATTATTTTGGCACTACGCCCTTTGATACTGAATTTTTATCGAGACAAATTAACAGAGACAGCTATTTATTATCTTGGCATTTTTATAATTATGACAACCTGGCGTCTTGTGGGGGAAGGTATTAATACCTGTCTTATATGCGGCTGCTTCAGAGGCGGTGGTGATTCCAGATTTGGGATGATCATAGATTCTATATTTATGTGGTTTGTTGCAGTTCCGCTCACCTTCCTTGCAGCATATGTTCTAAAACTGCCGCCTGTCTGGGTGTATTTTGTAATGACTTTGGATGAGTTCGAAAAAATGCCTGTGGTATTCATCCACTATTTCAGAGGTAAATGGCTTACAAACATTACCAGAGATTTTGATTGATCATGGTGATATCTGGGAGCCAGAGAATTCAGATGTGAAGAATGACTTAAAGAAGCATCGTTAATGTGTAATCAGAGGAGAATATTATAAAATGATGGATTGCATTATAGTTGGCCTGGGAGGATTCCTTGGAGCCGTAACTCGTTATCTGATCGGATTAATTCCCATAAACCCGCAAAGCGGCTTTCCGATAAAGACATTATTGATTAATATTGTCGGAGCATTTGTGATAGGACTTGTTGTAGCATTTGGTGCAAAGAAGGACTGGAATCCGCAATTGATTTTATTTTTAAAGGTTGGCATCTGTGGAGGCTTTACGACATTTTCTTCTTTTGCGTTGGAAACGAATCAGTTAATGGAACGAGGCACAGGCTGGTGGGCGATGTTCTATGTTGCGCTGAGCGTAATAGGAGCAGTGGCAGCAGTATATGCAGCACAGTATGCAGTCGTAAGATAAAATTCAGAGGAAAATAGTTCCGGTACATATCTTGCAAAACGAAAAATCCGAAAAAACAGAGTTATTTCTGTCTTTTCGGATTTTTTTTGTTTTTTATCTCATGATTATTATGCCTGTTCTGATGCCTTTTTTGTCTCTGGTTTTTCCAGAAGTTTCTTAATACCCTGGATTGCTACCAGTACACCCAGTATCAACAGCAGTATTGCAAATATCAGCTGTAAAGAATTTCCAAGATCCAGACCGGTTGTTACAAATGCCCTGGAAAGCTTAACAATTGTCATGCCAAGTGCTGTGAAGGTAACTGCCATCATGAATACCATTGGAATCCAGAGCATACAGCCCTGACGTTTTGTCTTCTTTAAAAATACTGCACAGGCTACGAGGGCAAGAACAGATAACAACTGGTTTGCAGAACCAAACAGTGGCCAGATTTCTGCATAGCCTACTTTTGTAAGCAGATAGGCCAGTACAAGTGTAATGATTGTTGCAAAATATTTATTAGTCATCACCTTTAAAAATGGGTTCATATTTTCCTCATCTGTGTCAGAATCAAGGAAAAACTCCTGGAATGAGAGTCGTCCGACTCTGGCTACAGAGTCAAGAGAGGTCAGTGCAAATGCAGATACAGCAAGGTTGATTAATGTAAATACCAGTGAATGTGGCAAACCGATCACAGAAAGGAAATTTGCGATCGCACCTGCAAAAATCTGAGGTTGAGTTGTCAGTCCCTGGGCCGCTGCTTCACCATCTGCAAAAGAGGCTACGGCGATCAATGCGATAATGGCAAGCATACTCTCCATCAGCATTGCACCAAATGAAACAGGGAGCATATTTTTTTCATTTTTTATCTGTTTGGACGCAGTACCTGAGGATACCAGGGAATGGAAGCCTGAAACTGCACCACAGGCGATTGTTACGAACAAAATTGGAAACATATACTGTCCGTCAACATTAAAGCTGGTAAAAGCCTTCAGATTACAGGATGGGTTAGCTGCAAATACGCCAATTACCGCACCGACGATCATAAAAATAAGCAGATAACTGTTCAGATAATCACGTGGCTGAAGCAATGCCCATACAGGTGTAACACTGGCTATCAGAATGTATGCAAATATAATAAGGTGCCAGGTTCCAAGACTTATGTATATCGGAAATTTAAGTCCCAGTGCAATTGCTGCTACAAGCAACACGATTGCAAAAGCTGTATTGACCCATTTATTGAACTTTGTGTATTTCAGGAAAAATCCAAGTCCAACAGCTTCTATTATGAATAACATGGAAGTAGTTGCAACAGCTCCATTTGCAGCTACTTTTGTAACTTCTCCCGTGGTACTTGTGGCAAATCCATTAAAGGTTCCTGCTACTACATCTGCAAATGCTGCAACAACCAGAATACAGAATAACCAGCAGAATAAAAGGAATAATTTTTTTCCTAATTTTCCGATATATGCCTCAATGATATATCCGATTGTACGTCCTTTATTTTTTACAGATGCATACATGGAAGCAAAATCCTGAACAGCACCAAAGAATACACCGCCGATCAGAATCCACAGCATAACCGGAAGCCAGCCAAAAATTGCAGCCTGGATAGGTCCGTTGATCGGGCCTGCACCTGCGATGGATGCAAACTGATGTCCAAATACTACATTGGTATCTGCCGGTACATAATCAACTCCGTCTTCCATCTCATATGCCGGAGTTTTTGCTTTTGGATCAATTCCCCATTTGTTCTGCAGGTAGCGGCCGTACAGAAGGTATGCACCGCCCAGAACTACAATGGCGATCACCATCATCATAATTCCACTCATAATCTTTCTCCTCGTCTTTCTTTGATATAATGATATATATTAAAAACGCCCTTGTTATCCAGGGGATAACAAAGGCGGAATTTCCGTGGTACCACTTTGTATTATCGTATTTATTACCAAACACGATCACTCACTGCAGTCTCTATAAACTGCCTCTTCTGTAACGTGAAGATTACGTCCCAGCTTACTGAACTCAGTTATATTCAGTGGGATGCTCCCAGGTGATACCATAAAATACCTTCCATCGCATCTCACCCACTTGCGACTCTCTGTACTCCGGTTATTTTCTATGGCCTGTCCTGTTCAATGCATTTCTCTTTATTGATTATCTAATGTTTTACTACTTTTTTTATAAAATTTCAAGAAGTATTTTGTATGTGTGTTATATTTTTTTTTGTTTTTTCAGACAGGTTGGTGTGGTATTATTATTCTGGAATTACAAATCGATTCTTGACTGGTCCATTATGTAAAGGAGAAAATAAATGATTATCAGAAAAGCAGAAGAAAAAGATATTCCGAGAATCATGGAATTGTTAGAACAGGTGCTGCAGATTCATGCAGACATAAGACCCGATATTTTTATTCCCGGCACGACAAAATATACCGTAGCCGAGTTGACAGAGCTTTTGAAGAATGAAGAAAAACCGATATATGTTGCAGTGAACGAAGCTGATGTTTGTGTAGGATATGCTTTCTGTCAATTGCAGGAACAGCCTTTTTCAAACAATATGGTGCCGTTTAAATCCCTTTTCATAGATGATTTATGTGTCGATCAGCAGGTACGAGGACAGCATATCGGTGAAAGGTTGTTTGAGTTTATAAAAAAGGAAGCCAGAAAAATGAACTGCTATGAAGTGACCTTAAATGTATGGACTGGAAATACAGCAGCAGAAAAATTCTATGAAAAAATAGGAATGAAAACAAAAGAAAGACAGATGGAATATATCTTATAAAATTGACCAAGTTACTGTGAACGGAGTGAACAGTATCTGTGATGTGCAATAGTTGGCATTGAAAAGTATCTTGACAAAAAAACAAACAGAAGTATATAATACAAGAAGATTATACATTTACGCGAAGGAGCAATGTTGCTACAACATTGCTCCTTTTTGTTTTGAGGAGGGATAATGATATGGAACAGCTGAATGAAATTGTTACCAAAATCGACAATTTTGTATGGGGGCCAGTTATGCTGATCCTTTTGGTTGGAACAGGTGTATTTCTTACCATTCGTACAAGATTTCTGACATGGAAGAATCTGGGATATGCGCTTAAGAGTACGCTCAGTAAAGAAGCACGCACCAAAAGTCGTGGTGAAGGAGATGTTTCCCCTTTTTCTGCTCTTACTACAGCGTTGGCGGCAACAATCGGTACAGGAAATATCGTTGGTGTTGCGACTGCAATGGTATCTGGTGGACCAGGAGCACTGGTATGGATGTGGATCTCAGCAGCATTTGGACTTACTTCAAAATTCAGCGAGTGTATGCTTGCAATCAAATATCGTGAGGTAAATGCCAAAGGCGAGATGAGTGGTGGACCGATGTACACCATGAAAAAAGGTCTGAAAAATAAGACTTTTGGTTCTGTTCTGGCATGGCTTTTTGCATTATTTGCAGTGATTGCATCCTTTGGCATAGGTAATATGACACAGGGAAACTCAATTGCAGGTGCGCTACATACTACTTTTGGCGTGCCAACAGGGATTACGGGCATTGTGATTACAGTGGTTTCTCTGCTGATCATTGTTGGAGGAATCAAATCTATTTCAAAAGTGTCCTCCGTAGTCGTTCCGGCAATGGCAATCTTTTATGTGATCTGTGGCATTATTGTTATTATTGGAAATATCTCAAATCTGCCAGCAGGTATTGCCATGATCTTTAAGATGGCATTTTCCGTAAAAGCGGTTGGCGGTGGACTTTGTGGATCAATTGTGGCTTCTATGATGAGTGCGATGCGATTTGGAGTTGCACGAGGTGTCTTTTCTAATGAAGCAGGTATGGGTTCTGCCGCGATCACTGCAGCGGCCGCTACTACAGATAATCCGGTTCGTCAGGGTTATATAAATATGACAGGTACTTTCTGGGACACCATTGTTGTCTGTACAATAACAGGGCTTGCGATAGCATCCTCCGGAGTACTTGGAATGACAAATGCGGCAGGAGAGATGTTGACGGGTTCAGATATTACGATCGAAGCATTTGAAACGATACTTGGTTCTGCTGGTGGATGGCTGGTAACAATCGGAATTACTTTATTTGCGTTTTCCACGATTCTTGGATGGGAGTATCATGGAGAGAAAGCATTCGAATATCTTCTTGGAACACATAAATACAACATGATCTATCGAGTAGTGTTTTCACTTGTAGTATACTTTGGATGTACACAGACACTGAGTCTGGTATGGAATTTCTCTGATATTGCAAATGCACTTATGGCGATTCCGAACCTTATCTGTATGTTACTCCTGAGTGGTGAAATTGCAAAGGATATCAAAGAATTCCAGTCTGAGATCAAAAAATAGATGTGTGCATAAAAAAGAAAGATACTCTCATAACGAAGCTGAGGAGTAGTATACGTATATGATTTGATATTCTTTTTTTGTTGACGTTTATATGTATTAGAAGTATAATATCTACGCTGTAGAAACAGCCGACAGTTCATTTGTACCTTCCTGTCGTAAAACAAAACCAGGGCTGACCAAGAAGATTTCAGGCTCTGCGTGCATAAAGTACGCGGAGCTTTTTTGATGGATTTCATTATATTTTCAGTTGGCACTTGGCTTAAAAGGTACATCCATTTCACATACAGGAGAATTGAAATATGTATTATTTGAAGACAAAAGCCAGTTTTGACGCAGCGCATTTTCTTTGGAAATACGAGGGAAAGTGCAGAAATATCCATGGACATCGTTGGAATATTGCTGTGGAGATCAAGGGTCAGGTGCTGAAGCAAGAAGGCCAGACGCGGGGAATGATAGTGGATTTTGGCGATCTGAAAAAAGATTTGAAAAAACTTTGTGACTTCTTTGATCACAGTTTGATCTATGAGAAGGGATCTTTGAGAGCGGAAACAGTTGCTGCACTTTTGAATGAAAATTTTCATCTGGAAGAAGTTTTATTTCGCCCCACTGCGGAAAATTTTGCTTACTATTTTTATAAAAAATTAACTGATCTGGGATACGGAGTTCACTGTGTGACAGTGTATGAAACACCAAATAATTGTGCAGTTTATGAGGAAGAATAGATGAAGGTCGTAGAAAAATTTACCAGTATTAACGGAGAAGGAACACGTGCGGGAGAACTGGCCGTTTTTGTTCGTTTTAAAGGATGTAATCTTCGATGCAGTTATTGTGATACCATGTGGGCCAATGAGTCCGACTGTTCCTATAAAGAGGAAACTCCGGAAGAGATTGTAAATTACGTTCTTGCAGCAGGAATCCGAAATGTGACACTCACAGGCGGAGAACCGCTGCTTCAAAAAGACATCAGGGAGTTAATACATCTTCTCTTACAAGCTGGTCTGCGAGTTGAAATTGAGACAAATGGAGCAGTAAATCTGTCTGATTTTTGTGAAGAACGACCGATATTCACAATGGATTACAAACTGCCGTCGAGTGGTTGTGAAGAACATATGATAGCAGAGAATATGAAACTGCTTGAAACGAATGATACTGTAAAATTTGTGTCCGGCAGCCAGGAGGATCTGTTGAGAGCACTGGAGGTGATTCAGGCATACAATCTGACAAGTCGGTGTCATGTTTATCTCAGTCCTGTTTTTGGTTCTATAGAACCGGTACAGATGGTGGAATTTATGCTGAAACATCAGATGAATGATGTTCGGCTGCAGATACAGATGCATAAAGTAATCTGGGACCCCAACGAGCGGGGAGTATAAATAATTGGTGAGGTGATTGAGATGAAAGCATTAGTTCTTTTCAGTGGAGGAATTGATTCAACAACGGCATTAGGCCTGGCAATTAAAAAATATGGGAAAGATCAGGTGACGGCACTTTCTGTTTCTTATGGACAGAAACATGATAAGGAAATTAAGGCAGCAACAGCGGTTGCGGAATATTATGGTGTGGAACATCTGTTTCTGGATTTAAGTAAGATATTTCAATATAGTAATTGTTCTCTGCTTCAGCAGTCTACAGAAGAAATTCCGGAGGAGAGTTATGCGGAGCAGATTTCAAAAACAAATGGCGATAAGCCGGTAAGCACTTATGTTCCATTCAGGAATGGATTGTTTCTTTCTTCTGCAGCCAGCATTGCACTGAGCAAAGAATGTGAAGTGATTTATTATGGAGCACATGCAGATGATTCTGCCGGTTTTGCCTATCCGGACTGCTCACCGGTGTTTAACAATGCTATGAATGAGGCAATCTGGGAAGGCTCCGGACATCAGCTTAAGATAGAAGCACCGTTTGTCAATATGTCAAAGGCTGAAGTAGTACGGATTGGATTAGAACTGAAAGTTCCTTATGAATTGACCTGGTCCTGTTATGAAGGTGGAGAGAAACCATGTGGAAAATGTGGAACATGTATTGACCGTGCGGCAGCCTTTCAGGCAAACCATGTGGAAGATCCGGCATTGAGATAGAAAGGAAAAAGAGTGATGAGAGAGAAAGAAAACTTAACATTATTAGGAAACCAGCATACGGAATATCGTATGGATTATGATCCGTCTGTATTAGAGGCGTTTCAGAATAAACATCCGGGAAATGACTATTTTGTCAAATTCAATTGTCCGGAATTTACAAGTCTGTGTCCGATTACAGGGCAGCCGGATTTTGCAACGATTATAATTTCCTATGTTCCAGATGAACGTCTTGTGGAGAGTAAATCCTTGAAATTGTATCTGTTCTCATTTAGGAACCATGGAGATTTTCATGAAGATGTGATTAATATAATTATGAAAGATCTGGTCAGGATTCTTGAACCTAAATATATTGAAGTCTGGGGAAAATTCCTTCCGCGTGGAGGCCTGTCTATTGATCCGTATTGCAATTATGGAAAGCCTGGTACCAGATGGGAGCAAGTCGCATGGAATCGCATGAGTAATCATGACATGTTTCCGGAGAAAGTTGATAATCGGTAACAATATTCAGGTTAATTTGCTGGAGAAACCAGAATAGTAGATTCAAAAATGATTACCTTCAGGCTATAATAAAAATATAGCCTGAAGGTAATTTTTATGGCAAAATATAAGAAAAAATCAGAGGATAACGTACGATGTCCTCTGGAATACAGAATGGAAATATTTGGTGGATAATAAAATGGTGCCGCCTTCCAGATTTGTAATATGGATAAAATGAAAGAGAGAGACATGATGAAAAACCAAGCGTATTACCACCTCCCGGGATTATTTGAGTTTTATGAACTGTATCGAATATTTTTGCCTTTGTTTCGGGAGCACAGAGAGTATTTTTATGACTGGTGTGAAATTGGTTCAATATACGGGGCTCCATCAGATTGTATATGGGGTGGTGGTCGAACCTCCTTTGGAGAAACGGATCCGCAGAAAGTATTGGCTCTGATGCAGGAATATAAGATATCTGCCAGGCTGACATTCAGCAATTCACTTCTGCGAGAAGAACACTTGCAGGATCAAAAATGTAATACATTGTGTGCATTGTTCGAAGAAAATAATAGATTGCAAAATGGAGTGATCCTTCATTCAGATTTACTGCTGGATTATCTGCAGAAAAAGTATCCGGGACTTTATCTGGTTTCTTCGACCACGAAGGTGCTGACGAATTTCAGAGAATTTCTGGAGGAAACAGATAGAAAAGAATTCTGTTATGTAGTACCGGATTTTCGTCTCAACAAAAAGTTTGAACAATTAAATCAGATGAGTGCAAAGCAAAAAGCAAAGGTGGAATTTCTGTGTAATGAGTGCTGCTGGTTTGGCTGTAAAGACAGAAAAGTCTGTTATGAAACAGTCAGCCGAAAAAATCTGGGAGAAGATTGCAGGGATCATATATGTACTGCACCTGGGGCAGAGAATGGATATCTTTTTTCAAAGGCAATGGCAAATCCGGGATTTATCAGTGTGGCAGATATTAAAAATGTCTATTTGCCGATGGGATTTTCTAATTTCAAGATTGAAGGACGGGGATTGGGAAGTGCACTGATCCTGGAATTCATTCTGTATTATATGACCCGCCCAGAGTATCAGATTCATGTCAGGGAAAAGATATATCTGGACAATATGCTGGATCTTTTATAATATATTCGTAACTGTTCAGTATCTTCACAATGGCTACGGAATAGTTATATATATTCATCGCATTAACAAAGGAGAGACCGATATGAAGATTGTATTTCTGGATGTAAAAACAATTGGAGAGGATATTGACTTATCCGCATATGATGCTCTCGGAGAAGTAGTAAAATATGGATTTTCTACTCCGGAAGAGGTTTCAGAGAGGGTAAAAGATGCAGATGTCCTGGTTGTTAATAAAATCGAAATTAATGAAAGAACGATTGGAACTGCTCAAAATTTAAAGCTGGTATGCGTAACAGCTACGGGGACAAATAATCTGGATAAAGAATATCTGAAGAAACGTGGAATCGCATGGAGAAATGTAGCAGGATATTCAACAGAGTCAGTTGCACAGCACACATTTGCGTTACTATTTTATCTGTTAGAGAAAATGCGTTATTATGATGAATATGTAAAAGACGAAAAATATGTAAATGATACAGTCTTTACTCATTTTGCAGAACACTTTAATGAGATTAACGGAAAGACGTGGGGGATTATCGGTCTTGGGACAATCGGAAGACGAGTTGCTGATATTGCAAAAGCGTTTGGAGTACATGTAATCTATTATTCTGCTTCGGGAAGAGCCGCTCAGGAAGGATATGAGCAGGTAGATTTTGAAACATTGCTTTCTTCTGCGGATATTGTATCTGTACATGCTCCATTAAATGAATATACAAAAGAGTTAATGAACAGGGAAGCATTTGCAAAAATGAAAAAGACAGCAATCTTCTTAAATCTTGGGCGAGGGCAGATAGTGGTAGAACAGGATTTGTATGAAGCACTGAAAACAGGAGAGATTGCAGCAGCAGGTATCGATGTGTTATGTGAAGAGCCGATGAGTGAGTCAAACCCACTAATAAAAATAAAAGACAGTAAAAAGCTTATTATTACTCCACATATTGCGTGGGCAAGTGTGGAAGCAAGAAAACGACTGATGCAGATCATTGAAGGACAGATCAGAGAGTTTTTTTGCATGCAGGATGGAATAAAAGAAACAATAGAATAGATGAATTTATATCAGATGATGACAGAAAAAAGGACATTAAGAGAAAGGGCACACATATTAAATGACATTCAATTTTGATAAAGAATTTCAGAATATAATGCAGAACCACAGTTTAAAGACGGTGATTATTCTTGGTCATTTGAATCCTGATGGAGATGCTGCCGGGTCCGTGATGGGACTGGCGCATTATATAAAAGTGAATTATCCACAATACAGAGTATTTCCGTATCTGGCAGATACCCTGGACAGGGGGCCAAAGAAACAGATAAAGACAGATGCGGTATTTAACCCCTTTGTAAAACCGGACATGGCAGGAGAAAGATATGCAGTTATTGTATGTGATACGGCAGTATTAACGCGGTTGATCGGAAAAGAATATTATGAGCACGCAGAGGCTTCGATGGTAATTGACCATCATGCTTCTAATGAAGGATACGGAGATGTAAATTATACAAAGATTTCAGAAGCCTGTGCTGAGAATGTTTATTATATTCTTGATCAGGAGAAGCTTAAGAAAGCGATCGTTTCAGAGATGAGACCAACAGCAGCAGATTATATTTATATGGGCATTCTTCATGATACGGGATGTTTTTCCAGAGCCAGGATAAGTACCATGCAGGCAGTGACAGAACTGTTGAAACTGGGAGTGGATCATAGCTGTGTGATGCAGACTATGCATAATGATAGTTTGGAAAGCCTGAAGAAGAGAGCAGAGTTGCTGAAAAGGGCAGAACGTCTGCTGGATGGAAATGTTGCCGGTGTATGTATCAGCCGCGCAGAGAGTGAAGCAGAAGGAATTAGTTACGAGGACATTCACCCAATCAGCGAAATTCTCAGAGACTGTGAAGATATTGAACTTGGCTTTACTATGTATGAGGAAGAAGAAAATCGTTGGCGTTGTTCTTTCCGATCAGATGGAAACTGGATCAATGTCAATGAACTTCTGCAGGAATTTGGTGGTGGCGGACATGCTGCGGCAGCTGGTGTGCGCAAAAGAACTAATGATATGGAAAAGTTTAAAAAAGAGATATTGGAACGAATTATGATGATGAGAAAAAAGAAAGAATGTGCCAAATGAATCAGGATGAAACACGGTGGGATAAATTATTAAGGATAAAGACAACAGGTCGAGATGATTCTCACTCAGATCAATATCGGTATCCGTATGAACCGACATCTTACAGGGTATTGGAACGTCTGGCAAATAGTGGTCTGATCAGAAAAAATAATACTTTACTGGACTATGGGACAGGAAAGGGAAGAGTATGTTTTTATCTTTCTTATCAGACCAGGTGTAATTCGATAGGTGTTGAGTATGATGAACGTATTTATCAGGGAGCAATAGATAACAAAAGGACAGCAGTGTCTTCAGATCGTACTGCCTTTGTTTTATGTGGTGCAGAAAATTATGAAGTTCCTGCAGATGTGGACAGATGTTATTTCTTTAATCCGTTTTCAGTGGAGATTTTTCAGGCTGTTCTTGCAAAGATATATGAATCGTATTATGCGAAACAGAGAGAAATTTTGTTGTTTTTTTATTATCCCTCAGAAAATTATATAAGTAGTCTGATGACGCAGGAACAGCTGATATTTTATGATGAGATAGATACTTCAGATTTGTTTTCCGGAGATGATAACAGAGAGAGAGTTATGATATTTAAGGTGATTTGACCGAATCAAGCAAGTGGCGAAGCGGATTGCGAATATCCGCTTGACCAAAGAGAAAAGGAGGAATTTTCATGAGTAAAAAAATCGAAAAAATGAGATGGGCTGCAGAAGACAAAATCTATCGCAAAGATGAATGGATAAGACAGGACAATGAAGAACTTTTTGTGCTGGAGAAGAAACTGAACGATCTGGAATTGTCTGAGAAAGATCGGAAGATTGTGGATGCCTATGCTGCATGTATGGAATCGAAGCTGGATCGAATGGGATATCTTTTGTATGAAGCAGGAATGAAGGATACAAAGCGACGAATTCGAATTCGTAAAGCAGTGGGCAGACTTTCACTTGCAGTGGGGGCGGCTGTACTCGTAGTATTTTGCCATGAAGCAACTTTAAATAAGATCAGAGGAATGCTGCATCTGGATAAAATCCATTTTGACAAAGATACAAACGAATAAATTACTGATTAAGCTGTAAAAGAAGACAGAGAATATCTATAAGGTAAAAAAAGAGGAATCACTTTATTTTGATTAAAGTGGCTCCTCTTTTCTGATGTCATGCAGATGGAAATGGAGACGGAAAAAATCAGATTGCGTCCAGTGCCTGTGAAATATCAGCAATCAGATCATTTTTGTCTTCCAGTCCGCAGGAAATACGAATCAATCCGGCTGGAATTCCTGCAGCCGCGAGCTGTTCATCATTCATCTGTCTATGGGTGGAAGTCGCAGGATTCAGGCAGCATGTTTTTGCGTCTGCAACATGTGTTTCAATAGCAGCGAGTTTGAGATTCTTCATGAATTTTTCTGCTGCTGTACGTCCTCCTTTTAACTCAAAGGAGACAACTCCACATCCGCCATTAGGAAGATATTTTTTTGCGGTTTCGTAGTATTTGTTGGATGGAAGTGTAGGGTAGTTTACGAACTCTACTTTTTCATGTTTTTCAAGGAATTCGGCAACCGCCTGACCGTTTTCTACATGTCTCGGCATACGTACATGAAGAGATTCCAGACCGAGATTTAAGATAAATGCACTCTGTGGTGACTGTGCACAGCCGAGATCTCTCATTAACTGAGAAGTACATTTGGTAATGAAAGCACCTTCCTTTCCAAATTTTTCAGCATATGTAACTCCATGATAGGAATCATCAGGAGTGCAGAGACCTGGGAATTTCTCGGCATGTGCCATCCAGTCAAAGTTGCCACCGTCAATGATTGCACCGCCAAGAGCAGCACCGTGACCATCCATATATTTGGTGGTGGAATGTGTGACAATATCTGCACCCCATTCAATCGGACGTAAATTGATAGGAGTTGGGAACGTATTGTCTACAATAAGAGGTACACCATGAGCGTGAGCAGCTTTGGCAAATTTCTCTATGTCTAAGACAGTAAGAGCCGGATTCGCAATGGACTCGCCAAATACTGCTTTGGTATTATCTTTAAATGCTGCGTTTAATTCTTCTTCTGTACAGTCCGGGTCAACAAAAGTTACATCGATACCCATCTTTTTCATGGTTACGGAAATTAAATTATAAGTTCCGCCATATATGGAAGAAGAGGAAACAATGTGGCTTCCTGCTTCACAGATATTGAACAGGGCAAAGAAGTTTGCTGCCTGTCCGGAGGATGTCAGCATTCCGGAGGTTCCACCTTCCAAAGCAGTAATCTTGGCTGCAACGTAATCATTAGTTGGGTTCTGAAGTCTTGAATAGAAATAACCGCTTGCTTCAAGATCGAAGAGTTTTCCCATATCTTCACTGGTATCATATTTGTAGGTGGTTGACTGATAAATAGGAATCTGTCTTGGCTCGCCGTTTCCCGGAGTATAGCCTGCCTGTACACATTTTGTATTAATAGAATAGTCCATAATTTGTGTTCCTGCCTTTACATTTATAGTATCTTTTATGTTATACTCTTTTTGAGAGTATGTAAAGAGTAAATACATACTTGGCAGGTATGATAAATATAATATCAGATGTGAGATGACGCCCACCTCTCTAGGTGGTGAGCAACAAATCAGTATCAGTGGAAAAATAGTAATTGTGTGAGAAAACTGAACAGTTGCAGATTAAAGCCGAAGGTAAAAAAGAAAAGGAGATAGGGTATGGGAAAAGTTATAAAGATTAATCCAACAGAAGTGAAAGAAGAAAAATTACAGGATATTTTTGAAAATTTACATATACTTAAGAACACACTTGCCGGTGTGATCGATGAGTATGAAGAGAATGAGGCAGAAGAAAAGCAGACAGATCTTCTGACGGAAGCCTTAGATGCGCTGGAGGATGCGTATGATGCCATTAGCGAGGTTTTATCTTAGTTGAAAAGGCAGGTAAACAAATGGGCAGTTACATTACAACTTATACACATAAACATTTTGATCCGACAGATCCGGATCCGGAATTGATTTTGATTGAAGATATTGCACATGCGCTTTCAATGCTTTGCAGAGGAAACGGTCATGTCAGGTCATTCTGGTCGGTTGGCGAGCATTGTATTTGCTGTGCGAAGGAGGCAATAGGCAGAGGACTTTCTGCAAAGGTTACGTTGGCATGTCTCTTGCATGATGCCAGTGAATGTTATATGTCGGATGTTCCGAGACCATTGAAGCAAAATATGAAAGATTATCGACAACAGGAATCCAGATTGCTGGATGTGATATACAGCAAATTCCTTGGGGAAGTCCTTACGGAAGAGGAAGAAAAACAAATTAAAGAAATCGATGATGATCTTTTATGGTATGACCTGAAAACTCTTTTAGGAGAAAACCCGGATAGAGATAAGCCGGAACTTCAGATAAAACTGGATTATAAAGTGCGTCCATTTGAGACGGTAGAAAGAGAATATTTGGATCTTTTTGCAGAAATAAAAGTCGAACTAGAAAGGAAAAAACAGATCCAGGTTGAACGCATATGATATAAAATGTTTCACGTGAAACATTTTGTAAAAGAAAAAGATTTTATGTAATGAATCTGAGACGCAAGATAGGTGCTATGCGTCGCGAATCAGTCAGAATAAAAAAAGAGTAACTGTACAAGAAATAGGACTATATTTATTGCGTGTACAATAAATAAGACATACTACAATGGTGTAAAACAAAGTACATTATAATGCACATATAAAACAACAGACAAGAAGATAAATGATAGATTCAAATCTCTACAAAAATGAAAAGGTTTTTGAGATTGATTGCGACTATATTTTATACGAAAAATAATTGATTTATGACAGAGAATGAACATAAAATAAATGACTTTTTCACTATTGTTATGGCTTTTGAAATGTTATAGTATAAAGAAAAACGCTATATTGAAGTATGCATAAATATAAATGCCGGGAGATGAAAATGACGAAAGAAAATGAAAATAAAAAAATGTTTGAAAGATATGAGTTTCGAAATATCCATATAGAAGAAATAGTACAGGCAGCGGAAATCGAAAGAATCTGTTTTCCCCCAAATGAAGCCTGCTCATATAAGCATATGGAGGATCGGATAAAAAAGGCACCAGAGCTTTTCTTTGTTGCAGTGGACAGAAAGACAGAAAAAATTGCCGGTTTTCTTAATGGGCTTGCAACGAACAGGGAACATTTGACGGATGATTTCTTTGAAGATGCGAATGTACATGAAGTGAATGGCAGAAATATCATGCTGTTGGGGCTGGATGTACTTCCGGAATATCAGCATCAGGGTCTTGCTCGTGAGATTATGAAACAATATCTGGAAAAGGAGAAGCGAAAAGGACGTAAACGTGTTGTTTTAACCTGTCTTCCGGATAAAATTAAAATGTATGAGAAGTTTGGATTTGAGAATTATGGTATCGGAGAATCGGTATGGGGCGGAGAAGTATGGTATGAAATGGGTATCATGTTAAATGAGTAATAATTGATAATTATTCATGATGAAAAAAGTATAAAAGGAGTGGTTTTTTTATGGATCTGATGCAGGAAGCGATTTTGCTGGGATTTTCCGGGGCAGCGGTTATGAATACAAAAGAACTTGTTTTTGTTTCGGAATACAGAACATTTTGTGAAGAGAATTTATGTGGCTGTTATAATCTGAATCCAGCCTGTCCACCGGCATGTGGTACAGTGGAGGAAATGAAGCAGAGGGCACTTGGCTATGAAAAAACACTGGTGCTGCAGACAACTCGGGAGGATTTGCATGACCCGGCTGAATATAAGAAAGAAAAACTTCTGCATAATAAAATGACAGAGGAACTCGCAGAGAGGATGAAGGCAGATGGAAAGACGGATCTTGTGATCATGAGTGCCGGTCCATACAAAAATAATTCCTGTATGTCAGCGTATTGTGTAGATGCTCAGAAGATGGCTGATGCGGTAGGTCTGCTTTGCTGGACAGATGATGGAAAGATTCGATATTTTTCGCAGATTTTATTTACTGAATGAATTTGTATTACCAAAACAGATGTGCTAAAATCAGTAGTAGACAGGAGGTTTCTTTTATGGAAAGACATGCATTTGCAATGAAAGTAAAAAAAGGAAAAATGAATGATTATCGACGCAAACTTGGTGAAATCTGGCCGGAACTGACAGCATTTCTGGATCGTAATAAGGTAAGTAACTTCAGTATCTGGAACGCAGAAGATCTGATATTCGGTTATTATGAGAATGAAGACGGTGCCAGTTTAAGCGCAGAGGAAAATATGGCAAAAGATATGATCACTGAGAAAATTCAGGATACTTTTGACTGGATTTCCACACCGGGTAAGGATATGCGTCTGATGTATCATAACTTTGGTGTTGTAAGGGAAAATAAAGAACTGATTCGTCACAGGATGTTTATGACAAAACTCAAAGATGGATGTGAAGAGGAATATAAGAGACGCCATGATGGGCTGATTTCACAGAGAGGTGATTCTGTAGATCCGGGTCCGGACAGCAACTTCAGTATCTGGAGTGCCGGAGGATATATTTTCGGATATGATGAGATTGATACAACTATGGAAATAGAAGAAACAACAGAGGCGAGAGAACAGACAGTTGAATGGGAAATGCGTCAGCTTGGAATCATGGACTGGATTACAAACGATGTAGACTGGATGACCGGAGATGTCCATGCAGATGTAAAGCGTTTAGCGTGGCATAATTGAATTTGACAACAGAATATAAAACGGATAATAAAGTGTGTACGAAAGTATACACTTTATTTACGGCTATGAGTAAGCCATGAAATTGGTGTGAAGATGCCTGTTTTGCCAGATAGTTTTTCTGAATTAACAGATTCGTCACATTTTTCCCACAAAGTCAACACAAATACCACCTATACTTCTAACCATAAAAGAAATGAAAGAACAGAGATTCCAAGGAGGGGATTTTGATGACTGATATGAATAATAAATTAATGAATGATAACAATGAACATAGAGATAATGATCCAAAAGAAAGAATGAGAAAAAAAGTAAAGAAAGCAGCAGGTATTGCATTATGTGCAGTTCTTGCGGGCGGACTTGCAGCAGGTTCTTTTGAGGGTGTAAATGCAGTTACCGGATGGAACAGCAGTAAGGTAGAAGCTGCTTCCGGAAAGGATAACACAACACTTCTTCAGACGAAATCCAATAAAAAAGATAAATCTGACAGTGATTCCAGCAAATCCAAAGGAAGTCTGGATGTGTCTGATATAGCAGAAGAAGGTATGAAATCTGTTGTGTCGATCACAACGAAATCTGTCCAGGATGTTCAGAACTATCTTGGATATTATGGATTTGGCGGAAGCCAGGGATATACGACTCAGCAGGAAGTTGAGGGAAGTGGTTCAGGTATTATTGTCGGCAAAAATGATGACAGTCTTCTGATCGCAACAAACTATCATGTAGTGGAAGGAGCAGATACAGTATCTGTTACCTGTATTGATGGTGAAACCTATGAGGCAACTGTGAATGGTTATGATGAGGACAAAGATCTTGCAGTTGTTTCAGTAGCATTGTCAGATATTTCAGATGATACAATGGATCAGATTCAGGTAGCAACGATGGGAAGCTCGGATGATCTTAAAGTAGGAGAGCAGGTAGTTGCTATTGGTAATGCGCTTGGATATGGACAGTCTGTGACAACAGGTATTGTAAGTGCAAAGAACAGAAAGCTTGGTTCTGATGGTTCTGCAGAAGATGAAGATTCGGATGCAGTCAATCTGATCCAGACAGATGCAGCAATTAACCCAGGTAACAGTGGAGGTGCTTTGCTGAATATGAATGGTGAGGTTGTTGGAATCAATTCAGCGAAACTTGCATCAACAGCCGTAGAGGGTATGGGCTATGCCATTGCCATTTCTGATGTCACAGATACTCTGGAAAATCTGATGAATGAAACACCGAGGGATAAAGTTGATGATCATGGTGTGCTTGGAATTACCGGTATGTCTGTAAGTGAGGAGGCTGCTAAGTATTATGGAGTTCCGGAAGGTGTTCTGGTTTCAGAAGTCAGTGACGGAGGGGCAGCAGAAAAGGCTGGAATTAAGACAAAATCTATTATTACAGAATTTGATGGAAAGAGAGTTCGCAGTATTGAAGAACTGGTAAGCCGTCTTGAGTACTATGAACCAGGTGAAGAAGTCGATGTTACTATAGAAGTTGCAGATGGTGATTCCTATAAAGAAAAAACAGTCACCGTAACTCTTGGAGAAAATCCGGATTCTGACAGTCAGGACGTGGATGATGAAACTGAAGGCGATCAGGAAAAAAATCAACCGGATGCTCAGGAAGATGATGAGAATGGCGGAAACACAGACAGCTTTTTGAGAGATTTCCTTGAAAATGGTACATCATATGAACATTATTATAACGTATGGTAAATTTTCAGACAGGCAATACAAGTTGCTGTGAACGGAGTGAGCAGTAACGAATAATTTTATAAGCATGGAGGGAACTGGTGCGGTTGCATCGGTTCTCTTCTTTTGTTATACTAAAAAGCAGAGTGCAGAAATACAGCAGGTATTTTACGGAATAGAAAGAAAAGGAAACATGGTATGAACTATATTGTTTTTGATCTGGAATGGAATCAGAGTCCAGGCGGAAAAAAATATTCGAACAGTCGCCTGCCTTTTGAAATCATAGAGATCGGTGCTGTGAAGATGAATGAAAAAAGAGAACCTGTGGATGTTTTTCAGAGACTGATAAAACCACAGGTGTATAACTGGATCCATGACAGTATCCATGAAGTGATCCATGTGGATTACAAGGATCTTGAGAATGGTATTCCCTTTTCAGAGGCAGCGAAGGAATTTCTGGACTGGTGTGGAGAGGACTTTGTTTTTTTTACCTGGGGAAATCAGGATGTTATGGAACTGCAGAGAAATATGAAATATTATGGAATGTTATCACTTCTTCCAGGACCGGTGAAATACTATGATGTTCAGAAAATTTTTGGGCTATGTTATCCGGAGGCGTGCGGTCGAAGAAGTCTGGAATATGCGATCGATCAGCTGGATATTCCGAAAGAACAAAATTTTCACAGAGCATTGACAGATGCCCGTTATACATCTATGGTACTGGAATGGGTAAATGAAAAGACCATGCTTGCGAATTATTCGGTAGATGTGTATCAGAATCCCCAAAAAAAGAAAGATGAGATTTTCCTGTCATATCCGGACCACGATAAATATATCTCAAGGGAATTTTCGGATCGTGATAAAATCATGAGGGATCGGGAAGTAGCGAGTACGAAATGTCCGATCTGTCATTTGCCTGCAAAGCGTAAAATTCGCTGGTTTATGAATAACTCCAGAGCATATGAGAGTGTTTCTTTCTGTCAGAAGCATGGATATGTGAAGGGAAAGATAAGGATTCGTCATACGGAAGAAGATAGATACTATGTTATCAAGACCCTTAAGAATGTAAGTAATGAAAAAGCGGAAGAAATCCGTGAAAAAAGGGATTCCCTCCGCAAAAAAAGACAGATCAAAAGGCAGTTAGAAAAGCAGGTCTGATAAGGCATTTTTGGGATAATATCTGGCAGTTCCGACCTGATGACCATTGAGTGAATAATTGATGGTCAGGAGGGGAAGTCCTGCTGGATTCTTTTTTGTTGTATAACTTTTTTTGATGGAGCTCACGTCGGTTCCGTTAGGAAGCGTTACAGAAGGAGTTCTCATCGAATAAAAAAGAATGCAGTTGTTATAATCCCTGATGAGATGTTTTTCAGCAGGAAGACAGGAAAAAGAGATTTCGGACTTTTCTCTTACTGCAGTTCTGGAAAAATTATTAAATCCATAATCCAGCAATGCCTGTGTGTCGGAATAAGCTCCGTTGACAGACTGCATAACTACTGATACCAGATACATATTTCCACGTCGTGCAAAAGTAACGAGAGTGTTTCCGGCAGCCTCAGTATAACCTGTTTTTCCACCGAGAACGCCGTCATAGGCATAGGCCTGACCAGACATCATTTTATGATGGTTCAGAAGATATCGGATTTCGCTGAATTTGTTGGTCGCGGGGATTTCATAATAACTGGTGGTACAGTACTTGCGAAATGTAGGATTGAACCATGCAGCACGGGCAATTTTGGCCATATCATTTGCCGTTGTATAATGGGTCTCATCGGGAAGTCCGTTTGGATTATTAAAGTGAGTGTTGGTGCATCCAAGCTGGCGAGCTTTCTGATTCATCAGTTCTACAAATTTTTTGACAGACCCGGAGGTCTGTTCAGCGACTGCCAGAGTCATTTCATTGGCGGACTGGAGCATGACAGCCATCAGAGCCTGTTCTATAGTAAATTCTTCACCTGTATCAGCATAGATACTGGAACTTTGAGTATCTGTGATTCCATGGGCAGCAGTTTCCGACATGGTGAATTTATCAGCCGGATTTAAATTTTCGCTGCCAAGCAGTGCGGTCATGATTTTGGTGATACTGGCCGGATATTGGGCCTTATCTGCATTTTTGGAGTAAAGTATAGTTCCGGTGATCATATCCATCAATACGGCAGATTCGCCCTCAATCTGAGGCCCCTGGATCCATCCTTCGACAGAGTCTGTGTCAGCGGCCTGTGTATAATAATCTGTATGGTAAACTTCTTCAGGAACAGGTGTTGCTGTTACGATCGGAGCTCCGTACTCATCAGTAGCGAAAACCGGAAGTGTCTGGCAGAAAATAAGTGAAGCACAAATCATACTGTTCAGAATAAATTTGAATTTTTTGATTTTCATTCGAATACCTTTCTTTGTTTAGTAGTTCAACAGAATTTCTATAGTATATCATTTCCTCACAATTATACTGTAATCGTTTTTGGCATACAAGGGTATATTTCTGAGTGGCCACAGCTGCTGCGAGTGAAGTGAACAGAAGCAGTAATCGTATTCCTTAGAATCCCTGAAAATATCGCAAAAAGACCTTGACATATAGAAATTTATAACCGTATAATGAAACAGCACATATAATGAGATAAAAACTGCGATGGAGACAGTAAATCGATATGAAGTCTGCAGAGAGCCGGGGTAAGGTGGGAGCCTGGTGTTAGTAATTTCGATGGAAGATCACTCCGGAGTTTCTTTCCTGAAACTTGAAGAAGTAGGGAAGGACGGTGTTTCCGCCGTTAAAGGGAACATGTATCGGCGTTTGATTACTACCAGCCCGTACAATGTAACAGGTGGTGCGAATGTGGAAATTGCTTTCGTCCTTTTACAGGACGGAAGTTTTTTTATTTTCTGAAGAAATTAAAGGAGGAATCTGTTGTGTATCAGAAAGTAGATACGAACCTGAATTTTGTAGACCGTGAAAAACAAGTAGAAAAATTCTGGAAAGAAAACCAGATCTTCGAAAAAAGTATGGAGGACCGCAAAGACGATCCTACTTACATGTTCTATGATGGACCGCCGACAGCAAACGGCAAACCGCACATCGGTCATGTGCTGACACGTGTTATCAAAGATATGATCCCGAGATACCGTACTATGAAAGGTTACATGGTACCTCGTAAAGCTGGATGGGATACCCACGGACTTCCGGTAGAGCTGGAAGTAGAGAAGAAACTTGGTCTGGACGGCAAAGAACAGATCGAGGAATATGGTATGGAACCATTTATCCAGCAGTGTAAAGAGAGTGTCTGGAAATACAAAGGAATGTGGGAAGATTTTTCTTCAACCGTAGGTTTCTGGGCTGATATGGAGAATCCGTATGTCACTTACCATGATGACTATATCGAGTCTGAATGGTGGGCACTGAAAGAAATCTGGAATAAGAAACTTCTGTATAAAGGATTCAAGATTGTTCCTTACTGTCCGCGTTGTGGGACACCGCTTTCTGCACAGGAAGTTTCACAGGGATATAAAACAGTTAAGGAACGTTCTGCAATTGTTCGCTTTAAAGTTGTCGGAGAGGATGCATACTTCCTGGCATGGACTACAACACCGTGGACACTGCCGTCTAACGTTGCACTCTGTGTGAATCCGACAGAAGTTTACTGTAAGGTAAAGGCAGCAGACGGCTACACATATTATATGGCAGAAGCTCTGCTTGATAAAGTTCTTGGAAAACTTGGATCTGAAGAGACTCCGGCATATGAAGTGATTGAAAAATATGTTGGTAAAGATCTCGAATACAAAGCATATGAGCCGCTGTTTGAATGTACAGGAAAAGAAGCTGCAAGACAGAAAAAGAAAGCTCATTATGTTACAGCAGATAACTATGTAACTATGAGCGATGGTACTGGTATCGTTCATATCGCACCGGCATTTGGTGAAGATGACAGCCGTGTAGGCCGTGAATATGATCTCCCATTCGTACAGTTTGTAGATGGCAAAGGCGATATGACAGCAGAGACTCCATATGCAGGAGTATTTGTTAAGAAAGCAGATCCGCTTGTACTCCAGGATCTGGATAAAGAAGGCAAACTTTTTGATGCTCCGAAATTCGAGCATGATTATCCACATTGCTGGAGATGCGATACACCACTGATCTACTATGCACGTGAATCCTGGTTCATCAAAATGACAGCAGTCAAAGATGACCTGATCCGCAACAACAATACGATCAACTGGATTCCGGAAAGCATTGGTAAAGGACGTTTCGGAGACTGGCTGGAGAACGTTCAGGACTGGGGTATCTCCCGTAACCGTTACTGGGGAACACCTCTGAATATCTGGCAGTGTGAATGCGGACATATGCATTCTATCGGAAGTCGTCAGGAACTCTTTGAGATGAGTGGTGATGAAAAAGCCAAAACAGTAGAACTTCATCGTCCATATATCGATGAGATCACACTCAAATGTCCGGAATGTGGTGGAACTATGCATCGTGTACCGGAGGTTATTGACTGTTGGTTTGATTCAGGTGCAATGCCTTTTGCACAGCATCACTATCCATTTGAAAATAAAGAACTTTTTGAAAAACAGTTCCCGGCAGACTTCATTTCTGAAGCTGTGGACCAGACAAGAGGATGGTTCTATTCTCTGCTTGCGGAGTCTACAATTCTGTTTAACCAGGCTCCATATAAGAATGTTATCGTTCTTGGACATGTACAGGATGAGAATGGCCAGAAGATGAGTAAATCCAAGGGAAATGCGGTTGATCCGTTTGATGCACTTGAGAAATACGGAGCAGATGCGATCCGCTGGTATTTCTACATCAACAGTGCTCCGTGGCTGCCAAACCGTTTCCATGGAAAGGCTGTTCAGGAAGGACAGCGTAAGTTCATGGGTACTCTGTGGAATACTTATGCATTCTTTGTTCTTTATGCTAACATTGACAATTTTGACGCAACAAAATATACTTTAGATTATGACAAGCTTCCGATTATGGATAAATGGCTCTTAAGCAAGCTGAATTCCGTAGTGAAGACTGTCGATGACTGCCTTGCAAACTACAAGATTCCGGAAAGTGCAAGAGCTCTTCAGGAATTTGTAGATGAGATGAGTAACTGGTATGTCAGAAGAAGCCGTGAACGTTTCTGGGCTAAGGGTATGGAACAGGATAAGATCAATGCTTATATGACTCTGTATACTGCTCTGGTAACAATTTCCAAAGCAGCAGCGCCAATGATTCCGTTCATGACAGAAGAAATTTATCAGAACCTCGTAAGAAGCGTTGATAAAGACGCAATCGAGAGTATTCATCTCTGCGATTTCCCGGAAGTCAAAGAAGAGTGGATCAACAAAGAGCTGGAAGATGATATGGAAGAACTTCTTAAGATCGTTGTTCTTGGACGTGCAGCAAGAAATACTGCAAATATCAAGAACCGTCAGCCTATCGGCATCATGTATGTAAAAGCTGACAAAGAAATGGGTCAGTTCTACACAGACATCATCGCAGATGAGCTGAATGTCAAAGAAGTAAAATTTGCCAGCGATGTAGAATCTTTCGTTTCTTACAGCTTCAAGCCACAGCTTCGTACTGTAGGACCGAAATACGGTAAGCTTCTGAATGGTATCCGTACAGCACTTGCTGAGATCAATGGAACAGAAGCTATGAACGAACTGAAATCTACAGGACTTCTGACTCTGGATATCGATGGAAACAAGGTAGAACTTTCTGAGGAAGACTTATTGATCGAGACCGCACAGACAGAAGGTTATGTAACAGAAGCAGATGGTGACATCTCTGTAGTTCTTGATACAAATCTGACACCTGAACTGATCGAGGAAGGATTCGTCCGCGAGATCGTCAGCAAAGTGCAGACTATGAGAAAAGAAGCAGGATTTGAAGTTATGGATAAGATCCATATCTATGCAAAAGACAATGACAGAATTCTTGAACTTATGAAGAACCACAAAGAAGAAATTATGTCCGAAGTACTTGCTGAGGATATGACTCTGGGCACAACCGATGGTTATGTAAAAGAATGGAACATCAACAAAGAACCAGTTGTTCTTGGTGTTGCAAAAATGTAAACAGATCATGCCCGGTAATATATACCGGGCATAATTTGGTTAATCTAAAAGCATTAATAAGGAGGAAATACGATGATTAATGAGCAGTTCAAAAAAGACACTTTTAAGAAGAGTGTAAAAGAAAATGTAAAATTTCTTTATCGTAAAAAACTGGAAGAAGCTACACAGGAGCAGATTTTTCAGGCAGTATGTTATACAGTAAAAGACGTTATCATTGATAAATGGCTGGAAACACAGAATGCATATAAGGAGCAGGATCCGAAGACAGTTTATTATATGTCCATGGAGTTCCTTATGGGACGTGCTCTCGGAAACAATCTGCTTAACCTGACAGCATATAAAGAAGTAAAAGAAGCTCTGGATGAGCTTGGTCTTGATCTTAACGTGATTGAGGATCAGGAACCGGACCCGGCACTTGGTAATGGTGGTCTGGGACGTCTGGCAGCATGCTTTCTGGATTCTCTTGCAACTCTGAACTACAGTGCATATGGATGTGGTATCCGTTATCGTTATGGTATGTTCAAACAGCAGATCAAAGACGGATATCA